>NZ_JBFAJA010000139.1:0-23121 GCF_040654975.1 Dactylosporangium sp. NPDC050588
GCACCCGGCAATTGGCTGCTCAACGGAATCGGCGCCGGCCGAAGGTCCGAGTTCCTTCGACCCACCTACTACGACGACACCTCACTCGTTGGGGACCCCCGTCCGGCACGGCCGAGATGATCAAGCAGCGGATCCGGTCGCCACGACGACCGGATCCGCTGTGCGATCAGCGATGCGGCTCAGCGGCAGGTCCAGGCGAACGGTTCGATGGAGCCGCCCGTGCTTTTCGTGGCCGTGCCGGCCAGGAGCCTGCCGTCGGCGCTGACGGATTCGATCTGCGCGTGGTCGTACCCGCGAGGAGCCGGCACCGGTGTCACCGTGGCGCCGGTCCAGCGCACGACGCCGTCGAAGCGGTTGACGAGGACGGTCCCGTCGGCGGTGACGCTGTTGCCGCCGGCGAAGATGTCCGGGGCGACCAGCGGCTCGACGGTGCCGGCCGACAGGTGCCAGCGGGCCGGTGGGATGTCGCCGGCGCCCGTACGGCGTCCGGTCGCGGCGTCGAAGCCGTTCATCGCCAGGAAGTTCACCGGGCCGATGACCCAGTCGCCGGCGATGCGCTGCGCGACGCCACCGGGCCGGCCGGGCGGGGTCGGCAGGACCGTGGTGGAGAGGTCGGCGTTCCACAGCACCGGCTGCTCGCCCTGGTTGAAGTCGCCGACGATGCGCCCGTCGTCGGCGATGTCGTGGGCGGCCGAGGAACTGCCGGACGGAGTGGGCAGCAGCACCGCGACGTCGGGTGCGCTGTGCCGCCACAGGACGGCGCGGAACTTCTTGCCCGGCATGGTGGCCTCGCCGACGATGTCGCCGGCGGCGTTGATGCCCTGCGCACTGACCGACAGGGCGCCGGACGGCTTCGGCAGCAAGGCGAGCGTCCCCTGTGCGGTGGTGCGGAAGGCGGGCCCGTCTGGCGAGCCGCCCTGCCTGCCGACGGCGGTGCCGGCCGAGCTCACCGCCGTGACCTGCAGCCGCTGGCCGGCGCTGAGCCGCTGGACCTCCACGCCGTCGCGGTACACGACGACCAGGCCGGGATCGGGTGCCCGGTTGAACACCAGGTAGCGCCCGCTCGGGTCGGTGTGCGCGGAGCCGATGTCCTCCTCCCCGACGGGCAGGCGGGTGGCCACACAACCAGCGCTGGCGGTCGGCGAGGGAGGCGTTGGCGCGGGATCCGACGGAGTGCCGTGCGGTGCCCGTACCGCCGCCGCGACGCCGACGGAGACGATGAGGACGACGAGTGCCGCGCACACGCCGGTGACCACGCCGCGGCGCCGCCGCACCCGGGCGCGCCCGGCGGCGATGACGTCGCCGACCCCGACCCGGCTGTCCGGCACGGGCTCGTCGGTCAGGATCGCGAACGGGTTGTCGTTCATGCCGCGCTCCTCGTGCGCTCGTCGAGCATGCGGCGCAGGTTGCCCAGGCCGCTGAAGGTCTGCCGTTTCACCGTGCCCTCGGAGCGGCCGAGGATCCGCGCCACCTCGGCGACCGGCAGGTCGCACAGGTAGCGCAGGACGACGACCGTGCGCTGCCCTTCCGGCAGCCGCCGCAGCGCCGCTCGCAGCACCATCCGCTGCTCGACGAGCGGATCGTCGGCCGCGACGGGCACGTCCGGGGTGGTCGCGCGCAGCTGGACCCTCGCCCACCAGCGCCGCCGGTCGGAGAGGCAGGACCGCACGACCATGGTGTGCACGTAGGCGTCGAGGTTCTCCACGTCGCGCATCCGGGACCAGCGCTGGTAGAGCACGGTCAGGGCGTTCTGCACCGCGTCGTCGGCCTTGTGGCGGTCACCGAGCAGCTGGAATGCGAGCCGGTGCAGGCGCGGTATCCGCGCCTGCACATACAGGCTGAAGTCATGTTCGCGGTCCGCGCGCACCGTGGTGGGTCCCTTCCCTGGACGTTCCACCCCATTGATGCGACCCGGCGCCCCGGTGGTTGACTGCGCGGCGCGACAAGTTTCAGTATGCCTCGCCGGTGCGCACGGCGAGCGCCTCGTTCACCGCGACCCGGGCCCGCCGCAGCGCCTCGGCCAGCCGTTCCGCGGTGAGGGCGGCCCCGCCGGACATGCGCCCTGGCGGGTCGAGCCGCCAGTCCTGGACGGTCGGCCCGGCGTCGGACTGCGTGACGACCCGCATCTCGTAGCGCTCGACGCTGCGCACCTGCGCGGCGTGCAGGTCGTCGTAGCGCAGCCGCGAGTGCACGCCCCACACGTGGTGCACGGCGCGGTCGGTGAAGGCGAGCACCCCGTCGCGCGCCAGCGGCCAGACGAGCAGGAGCGTCTCGTCGTCCTCCAGCCCCGGCACCGGGTGCGCCGTCGCCGCCTGCAGCGTCGAGCCCAGCGTCGCCCGGATGCTCTGCAGCGCGGCGATCCGCGCGGCGGTCGGCCGCGTGCCGGACACCGGGAACGGCAGCGCCTCCGTGAGGTGCGGGTGGTTGGCGGCGACCCAGGCGGCGAGCACGTAGGAGGTGGGCGTGGCCGGTCCGCGCAGCAGGGGGCGGAAGTGCTCGGGCGCGGTGCCGCAGTCGACGAGGTCGTCGACGAACGACGTCAGGTCGTCGATCGAGCGCTGCGCGCCGGCCGCGGCGAGGAAGTCGAACAGCACGTGCCCCGGCAGCAGGTCCCGGATCCCGGTGAACGTCGCCAGCAGGTCCGGCGGCCGGCACCGCGCCGCGACCTGGGCGTAGTCGCGGTGGCAGCCGGAGCGCACGTGCGGGGAGAGCCGGGCGAAGAACGCCGCGGCGGTGGCGACCGGGGCGCGGGCGAGCCGCTCGGCGAGGTCCCACCGGAACGCACGGTCGTCGGCCAGGAACGCCGACACGAACCCGTCGGCGTCGGCGTCCGGGTCGGCGCAGACGTACGCGACGACCACGCCGGCGACGCCCGCGACGAGCGGGTCGGAGCGCGACGGCGCCCGCCGCCCGTGCAGGAGCGCGTCGAGCGCGGCGAGCGGCTCGCTGAACAGCCTGGGCTGCCGGGCCCGCAGCAGGCCGGCGGCGGCCTCCGTCTCGCCGTGCCCGATCAGGTGTACCGCGACCTCGGCGACCTCGGCGACAGGGCGGGCCGCGACGGCCGCGCCGGTGTGCCGGGCCAGATCACCCCCGCCGGAGGCCCGGTGCAGGCCGGCGACGAGCGCGGCGACCCGCTCGGGCGACCCGGCCGCGGCGGTGGTCAGGACCCGCCGGACCGCGACGTCGGGCCCGGCGGCGGCCGCCGCGACCGCGACCGCGGCCAGATCCCAGCCGGACAACGCGAACACCACCGGCTCGGTGCCGCCCGCCGGCCCGGGATTGGCCTGCGCCGCGGACCCGGACGGTGCACCGGGCGGCGGGTCCGCCAGGGCGGCGCGCAGCTCCTCGACCGACGCACCGGAGAAGGCCTTCAGCAGCAAGGCACCGGATGAGATGGCGGGGGCGGGTGGCGGCGGGTCCGCGGTGGGGGGAGACCAGCCGGCCGGCGCGCTGGCCCGCTGCTCCAGGAGCCGGTTGGCGTCGATCGGGCGGCCCGCCTCGTGCAGGTGCCTGATGTACGCGATCGTGCTCTCGACCGGCCGCCCCGCCGCGGCCAGCTGCAGGACGGTCAGGGCGTCGCCGGGGCTGCGACCGTCGCGGAGCAGGTCGGTGAGGGCGAGCAGGTCGGGGTCCGGCAGCCGCCCGGCGAGCCGCGCCATGGCGTCGCCGGCCGGCAGCTCCGCGTGCCGCAGCGCGTCGAGCAGCTCCGCCGCGGCGGAAGGGTTCGCGCACGCCCGGGCGGCGCCGTCGACCAGCGCGGTGCCCTGCGCCCCGTGGCCGGCGCGGACCATCGCCGCGGCCAGGTCGACGACGGCGGCCGGTGGTCGCTCGACGATGACGTCGGCCGCCACCTCGTACAGGTGGAACGCCGGCTCCTCGTGCCCGCCGTCGCGCAGGGCGTCGGCGAGGGCGGCGGCGTCGGCGGCGGGCATGGACGCGCTGACCCGGCGCAGCGCCGCCTCGGCCGCGTCCCGCAGCCCCGACGTCCACAGGGCGCCGACGAGCGCGATCATCGCCGCGGGCCGGCCGATGCGGTCGCGGACGGCGGCGTCGAGCAGGGGCGCCTGCCGGTCGCCGAGCAGCGGGCCGAGCGCGACGATCCGCCGCCCGTCGCCGGCCGCGGCGGACCGCACGACGTCGTCGGCGACCGGGCCGAGACCGAGCTCCTCGAGGTCCGCGACGAGCCCCGCGACGGTCCCGGGGGAGCGGTGGGCCGCGGCGTAGAGCAGGACGCCCACCAGGGGGTGGGTGCGCATGGCGTATGCGAGCGCGGCCAGCTCCTGCGTCGGCCGAGTGAAGCCGGCCGCGACGAGCAGGTCGGTGGCGGTCTCGCCGCGGGGCGGGTCGGCGAGCAGCGCGATGAGCCGGGAGGGGTTCAGTCCGCGGCCGGCGGTGGTGTACTCGAGGGCGGCCGGCTGCGGTGGCGGTGCCGACAGGGGCGCCCGGCCGGCCCGGTTCCGGGCGAGCGCGATGGCGTGGCCGTCGTTGCGGGCGCGGGCCTGTGGCATCGGCCGGCGCTTCGCGGACAGCTCGGCGGCGAGCTGCCAGTACACCGCCTCCATCTCCAGCACGTCGGCGCCGTTGGGCAGACCGTCGCGCAGGACGGTGACGAGCTCGCCGGTGAAGGCGGTGAACTCCTCGTCGGGCGGCGCGTAGGCGAGCGCGGTCTCGGCGGCGGCGGTCAGCACGTAGCTGTTGCCGACCACGACCCGGTCGGCGACGGTCGCGGGGTCGCCCATCGCGCCGGCCAGGGCCAGGCCGCTGTAGCAGCAGTCCAGCAGCACGACCTTGGAGCGGCAGCGGCGCGCCCCGGCGATGAGGCGGCGCACGTCCTCGAACCGCACGGCACCGTGGATGGGCGACGGCGTGGTGCGGGGGAGTGTCAGGTACAGCTCGAACGTGTCCGGCTCGATGAGTCCGTGCCCCGCGTAGTAGAACACCAGCGCGTCGCGCGCGTCCCGGGCGGCGTCGTGCAGCGCGTCGAGGATGTCGTCGGCGGATGCCGGGTCCCGCACGACCGTGCAGTGCGCCTCGGGCAGCCCCCAGATGTCGGGGTCGGTGAGCAGCGCGGCGAGGTGCCGCAGGTTGTTGGGGACCGCGGGCAGCGGCTCCAGGACGTCGAACGCGCCGGCACCCACGAGGACCGCCCTGGATGCGAGCGGATCAGGCAGCCGCATCGTCGTCCTGTGTGGGCGGCGGCGGCGACGGTACAGGCGGCGCCGGCGGCCCGGGAGAAGGTGCTGGCGCGGGAGAAGGCGCAGGCCCGGGAGAAGGCGACGGCGCAGGCGCGGGCGGCAGCGCGGCGAGCAGGGTCGCCCGGACCCGTTCGAGCGTCTCGGGTGAGGAGTCCGAAGCGGTCACCGAGATCCCCTCGACGGTGAACACGATCGGCGGCGCGTCCGGCCGGGCCCGCCGCCACGACGCGAACGCCAGGACGAGCCCCCCGACCGCCACCGCGTGCGTCAGCACGAGGTCGATGACGTCGAGCGCGCCCATGTGCCCGCCCGCGGAGCTGCGCTGGCTGATGTCGGCGTCGGCGGCCAGGTCGGGATCGCGCAGGAGCCAGCCGTGCAGGGTCTGCACCGCGTGGGCGTCGGACACGGAGGGGGTGGTCAACGACAGGCGCACCCGGCGATTCAAGCACCTCCCGAAGATCAACGGGTGACGGTGCCGTTACAGATACTGCGAAAGTCGACGGTAGCGCCGGCGAACCGGCGGGAATAGCATCGGCCGGTATCTTCACGCATGGGCTGATGCAAATGGCGCACCAGCCCACGCGTGATCATTCATGCACGGGATCGAGGAATCGGGAAAAGCGTCAGCTGATCACATCAAAATTGCCGTGCTTGGTGTCGGACAGGAACGACTTCCAAGCGGCTGGACTGAACCGTAGAACGGCTCCGTCCGGATTCTTGCTGTCGCGCACACCGACAGCGGAGGCAGCGACTGTGACTTCCACACAGTTGTTGCCGCCGTTGCCGTTGCTGTGACTGCTTTTACGCCAGCCGGCGCCGGTGAAATGAGCGGGCAAAACGTTCACCTCCTTTCTCGTGAGCTGAGCCGGCCGCGCGGGAGCGGCCGCCGGCTCAGGCGAGCAGGCGTTCGATCAGGCGCACCGTCGACGCCTCGCTGAGGGCCTTCGTCTCGAGCCGCTCGAACTCGTCGCGGTAGCGCTTGACCTCCGCAGGCTGCTCCTCGTAGTAGTCCCCGGCAAGGCCCTCGAGGTAGATGACATCCAAGTGGGCGACGTCCGGGAACTCCAGGAACGTGATCGGTCCGCCCATGAACGGGTGCTCGCCGGCGGTGAACGGCACGATCCGCACCGACACGTTCGGCAGCGCCGCGACGTCGATGATCTTGCGGTACTGCTCCTGCATCACCGACGGGCCGCCGACGACCCGGTGGATCACCGACTCGTCGAAGAGGGCCACGAGCTGCAGCGGGCTGGCCGCGGTGAGGCGCTCCTGGCGCAGCCGGCGCAGGGAGACCCGCCGCTCGATCGACTCCCTGGTGTCGTTGCGGCGGCCGATGCCGATCAGCGCCCGCATGTAGTCCTCGCACTGCAGCAGGCCCGGCAGCACGATGGGCTCCCACACGCGGGTGATCGACGCGTCCGCCTCCATGCCGACGAAGTTCCCCGGCCGCATGACGTCGCGGTAGTCGGTCCACCACGTGCGTTGCTTGCTCTGCCGGGCCAGGGCCAGCAGCGCCTCCCGGTAGGCCGGGTCGCTGACCCCGTAGAGGGTCAGCAGGTCGTTGACGTCCCGGGCGTTGACCGGCACGCGTGCGTTCTCAATTCTGGTGACCTTGGCCGAGTGCCACTCGAAGTGCCGGGACACGGATTCCTGCGTGAATCCGGCTTCTTCGCGACTTTTCTTCAGTTCCGCGGCCAGTCGACGGCGGCGAAGCGTCGGGCCCTCGTCCTTTGCGGCGTCAATGTCCACGGTATTGATCATATGCAATTTGCGTGATGCGCATACCCCGAGTCTAGTACTCGTTGCACTACGCGCCGTGTCTGGTACATGATGCTCGGGGACATCGAAGCCAGCACATGCTGCTGGTTCGTTCGCTGACGTGCTCGGGGCAGATCTCGAGGGAGCGTGGTCGCGATGCTTGCCAACAGCTATTACCTGATTGCCCACGATGATCGAACCGGCCGGTCCAGGCTGCACCCACGTGCCGCCGGGCTCGGGCTGGCCTCCGCCCTGCTGGGTGAGCTGATGCTGTACGGACGGCTGCGCGCCATGACCGGCGACCTGTATGTCGTCAGCCAGGAGCCGCCCGGGGACTCCCTGGCCCACACCGTGCTCGACCTGCTGATCGCGCAGCCGCAGCACCGCGAGATCCGCACCTGGCTGGCGTACCTCGCGGCCGACGCGACCGACCAGGTCGGCGAGCGGCTGCTGCGCGCCGGCGTGGTCGAGCCGGTCACCCGGCGCAAGCTGCTCAGCGCGTCGCAGACGCTGTACCTGCCGCAGACCGCCGAGCAGCGCAACACCGCCGCGTGGGAGTCGATCCGGCTGTCCGAGGCGCTCGCGCACCGGCGGTCCATGGGGCTGCACGACCGGTCGCTCATCGCGCTGGTCGTCGCGACCGGGCTGACCAGGCACGTCTTCGCCGGCGTCCAGGAGCAGCGCGAGTGCATGCGGCAGCTGCCCGCGATCATGGCGTCCCTGCCGGACGACCTGGTCCAGCTCGTCCAGTACACAGAGGCGGCGGTGGGCTCCGCGCTCGCTGTCGGCCGCCGGTGACGCGCACGGTGGGCCGACACCACTATCACCGCGGGAAGCTGCGCACCAGCACGGCCGACCGCGTGAGGAGACCGAACATGGCGCGTTTCGCACCGAGCGGGCCCGACATCGTGACCAGGGGTCTGGCCAGCAACCGTCTCGGCGTGCCGTCCATCGTGTTCTTCGGCGTCGCGGGAGCGGCGCCGCTGACCGTGATCCTCGGCGCCATCTCGACGATCTACGCCGTGGTCGGCAACATCGCCGTGCCGCTGGTGTACTTCGTCGCGGCGCTGATCCTGTCGCTGTTCACGGTCGGGTTCGTGGCGATGAGCCGGCACATCGTCAACTCCGGCGCGTTCTACTCCTACATCAGCCACGGGCTGGGCCGGGTCACCGGCGTGGCGGCGGCGTTCATCGCGCTGCCGGCCTACGCGGCGATGCAGATCGGCCTGTTCGGCCTGCTCGGCGTCGTGGCGAAGGGCGTGCTGGAGGCCAGCGGGATCCACACCAGCTGGTTCGTCTGCTCGCTGGTCGGCTGGTTCCTCATCGCCGTGCTCGGCGTGCTGTGGGTCGACCTCAGCGGCAAGGTCCTCGCCGTGCTGCTCACCGCCGAGATCACCATCGTGCTCATCTACGACGCGATCATGGTCGCCCACCCCGCCGGCGGCAGGGTGAGCACCGAGGCGCTCGACCCGGCGCAGCTGCTGACCCCCGAGGTCGCGGCGATGCTGGTGCTCGCGATCGCCGGCTTCGTCGGCTTCGAGGCGACCGTCGTGCTGTCCGAGGAGGCCAAGGACCCCAAGCGCACGATCGCCCGGGCCACCCACTGGGCGGTCCTGCTGCCGGGCCTGCTGTGCGGCGTCTCGGCGTGGGCGATGTCGGTGAACACCGGCTCCGGCAACATCGTGCAGGCGGCCAAGGACCAGGAGACCGACCTGGTCTTCGCGCTCGTCTCGCCGTACGTGCCCGAGGCGCTGATCAACGTCGGGTACGTGCTGTTCCTGACCAGCGTCTTCGCCGCGGCGCTGGCGTTCCACGCCGCGGTCGCCCGCTACCAGTTCGCCCTGGGGCGGGAGCGGGTGCTGCCCCGGCTGTGGGGGGTGGCGCACCCGCGCACCGGCGCGCCGCTGCTGGGGTCGATCACGCAGAGCCTGCTCGCGCTCGGGGTGCTGATCGTGTTCCAGGTGACGGGCATCGACCCGCTGATCCACCTGTTCGCCTGGGGCACCGTCGTCGGCGGTCTCGGCGTGCTGATGCTCATGTGGGGCGCGTCCGCCGCGGTCATCGCGTTCTTCCTCAGGCACCGCCGGCGGGAGAACTTCTGGCGCGCGCAGCTCGCGCCGCTGCTGGCGTTCCTGCTGCTCAGCGCGGTGCTCGCGGCGACCGTCATCGGGCTGGGCGACCTGCTGCAGGTCAACAACGACTCGGTCTTCAACTGGGTCTTCTCCGCCGCCTACGTCGTCTTCGCGATCGTCGGCATCGTCTGGGCGCTGGTCATGCGCGCCGCGCGGCCGGACGCCTACGCCGGCATCGGCCGCGGCGCCGAGCAGCGGGTCATCCCGGAGGGCGCCGGGCTGCCCGTCTCGCACGCGCTGCCGCGCACCGCCGACGTCGTCCGCCACTCATAGCTCCCACGCACAGCTCCCACCGTTGAGAGGACGGTCATGACGCATGCCATACAGGATGTCGTCGTCCGCGACATCGAACCGGTCGACACCGAGGCCATCACCGAGGTCCTCGTCGCCGCCATGAGCGACGGCCTGGTCGCCCGGTGGATGGCGCCGGACGCCGACGACCGGCGTGAGCACAGCCCCGAGTACTTCTCGATCTTCGCCGAGCACGCGGTGCGGCACGGCGAAGTGTACGCCACCGTCGACCCGTTCGACGGCAGGCCTTCCGGCGTCGCGCTGTGGTTCCCGCTGACGCACGCGATCCCGCCCCCGGTCGACTACGACCGGCGGCTCAAGGAGGCGGCCGGCCCCGCGTTCGACCGGGCCTGCCAGCTCGACGCGATGCTGGAGGAGGAGCACCCGATCGTCCCGCACCACTACCTGGCGTTCTTGGCCGTGCGGCCGGAGCGTCAGAACCTCGGCATCGGCAGCTCGCTGCTCGCCCGGCACCACCGCCGGCTCGACCGGGCCGGCATCCCCGCCTACCTGGAGGCCAACGACCCGCGCAACCGGGCGCTGTACCTGCGCCACGGCTACGAGAGCCGCCCGCCGGTCCTGCTGCCGGACGGCCCGCCGGTCTGGCCGATGTGGCGTCCGCCGAGCACGTGAACACGCCCGAGCTGCTGATCGACCTGGACAAGGTGGCGGCCGGGTACCGTGCCGTGACCGCGGGACTGCCGGGCATGACGGTGCACTACGCCATGAAGTGCAACCCGCACCCGGAGGTCCTCGCGGAGCTGCACGGCCTCGGCTGCCGCTTCGAGGTCGCGTCCGCGCCGGAGCTCGACCTGCTGGCCACCGTCGGCGTCGACCCGGCCGGCGTGCTGTACAGCAACCCGGTCAAGCCCGTCGCCCACATCGCCCGCGCGCACGCGCAAGGCCTGTGGCGCTTCGCGTTCGACTCCGAGGACGAGCTGGACAAGCTCGCCGCCGCCGCACCCGGCGCGGCCGTGTTCGTCCGGCTCGCCGCGCACCAGATCCGCAGCGGCGTGCCCAGCGAGGGCAAGTTCGGCGTCGACGTCGCCACCGCCACCGCCCTGCTGCTCAGCGCCCGCGACCGGGGCCTGCGCCCCTTCGGCGTCGCCTTCCACGTCGGCTCGCAGATGCTGCTGCCGCAGGCGTGGCGGGCGCCGCTGCGCGCCGTCGCGCAGGTCATGGACAAGCTCGCCGCCGAGCAGGTGATGCTGGAGATGGTGGACGTCGGCGGCGGCTTCCCGGCCCGCTACGCCGGCCCGGTGCCGCCGTTGCCGGACTACGCGGCGGCGATCGGCACGGGCCTGGCCGGGCTGCCCTACGACGTCCCGGTCGTGATCGAGCCGGGCCGGGCCGTCGTCGCCGCGGCGGGCACGTTGCGGGCCTCGGTCATCGGCACCGCGCTGCGCCACGGCCGGCGCTGGGTCCATCTCGACGTCGGCGCGTTCAACGGGCTGATGGAGAGCCTCGAGACGGGCAACGAGCTGCGCTTCCCGGTCACCGACTCGCGCCGCTCCGGGGCCCGCGAGCGCTGCCATCTCACCGGCCCGACCTGCGACAGCCAGGACACCATCCTGTTCGACGTGGAGCTCTCCGCCGGGTTGCGGGCCGGCGACGAGGTGTTCATCGGCAACGCCGGCGCGTACACCAGCGTCTACGCCTCATCGTTCAACGGCTTCCCGCCCCCGTCCGTCCGCTGCACGCGAGGCTCCTAGGCACCGACGACACCGAACGGCACCGACGGCGAGGGCAGCACCGACGGCGCGGGCAGCACCGACGGCGCGGGCGGCACCGACGGCGCGGGCGGCACCGACGGCGCGGGCGGTGCGGGCGGCGGCACGCGGGGTTCCTAGGCGCCGGCGGTGCGGGCGGCGCTGGCGCGCACGACCAGCGACGGGGTCAGGTGCACGGGGGTCGTGGGCAGTGCCGTGCCGTCGAGGCGCGCGACGAGCAGGTCGACGCTGCGCCGCCCGAGCTCGGCGAAGTCCTGGTGGACGGTGGTGAGCGGGGGCAGGAAGTAGCCCGACTCGGGCATGTCGTCGAAGCCCACGATGCTCACGTCGTCGGGGACCGTGCGGCCCGCCTCGTGAAACGCGCGCAGCACACCCAGGGCGATGTGGTCGTTGCCGCAGAAGACGGCGGTGACGGCGGGGTCGGCGGCGAGCAGCTGCCCGCGCAGGTAGCCGGACCGGGCCGACCAGTCGCCGGCCGCGACCGGCGGCACGGGCGCCCCGGCGGCGTGCAGCGTCTGCCGCCAGCCGTCGATCCGGTCCCGGCCCTCCGGCCAGTCGGCGGGGCCCGGGACGTGGTGGACGGTGCGGTGGCCCAGGTCGAGCAGGTGCCGGGTGGCCAGGCACGCGCCGCGGACGTTGTCGACCCGCAGCATCGGCACGGCGCCGTCGTCGGCGCCGCCCACCCCGACGGCCGGCGTGCCCGGCGGCGCCTGCGCGAGGGCGTCGGCGACGGAGTTCTTCGGGGCGATCGCGATGATCCCCTCGACCGCCTGGGCGCACAGCTGCTCGACGGCGTCGAGGACGGCGTGCCGGTCCAGCGACCGCACCGTGGCGATGCTGACGTAGTAGCCGGCCTCCCGGGCGGCCTTCTCGATCCCGTAGATCATCGACGCGGGCCCGGCGAGGGTGGTCTCGAAGCCGATCAGCCCGATCGTGCGCGACCTGCTCGTCACGAGCGTCCGCGCCGCGAGGTTGCGCCGGTAATTGAGGATGCGCACGGCGTCCAGGACCCGGCTGCGGGTGCCGTCGCTGACGTTCGGCAGGTCGTTGAGCACCCGCGACACCGTCTGGTGCGACACCCCCGCGAGTCGCGCCACGTCGCGCATCCCGACCTTGCGCGGCGGCGGCGCCGGCACCGCGTCGGGCGCCACGGCGCCGGCGTGCGCGACCGGCCCCCGCCGGCTGCGGTCGGGCCCGGTGGGGGAGGGGAACCCGGGCCGCCGGACCGGCACCGCCGTGAAACTCCCATCGCCGCCCGGCGGGCGACCGGCGGGCCTGGGTCCGGTTTGTCCCGGCGCACGGCCTTCGATGTCCGAGGACTGCGCCAGGTTGCCCAGGGACATCTGGCCGCGAGCCGGAACATCGCGCAATGCGGCCGATACATCACGGTCCGTCGAACCTGGACCGCCCTGAGCGGCGGAAGCGCTACGTTCCGTAGTAGTGGGAGCGCGTTCGGTTGAAGCGGGGGCGGTGGAGGCGGCGCGAGCGGAGGCTGCGCGGTCCCGCCCGGAGCGCGCGGGATGGGCCAACGAGCACCTCCGGTCACGAATCGACGTCACGGACTTGACGTCGGGGATGAGAACGCTAACACTCTCGACATACAAGCGCGACGGCCAATGTAATCCAGGCCGGAGCGAGGTACCCCCACTGCCACACACCCCGGCGGTGGGGCGGCCAGCCCTTGAATGTGAACGTTCACTAGCTCTGGCGCAAGACACCCCGTGAGGAGAGGCGTAGTGCTGAAGAAGTGGTCCGCGGCCGTGCTCGGCGGTCTGCTGGTCGTAGGCGCGCTCGGCGCGTGCGGCGGCGAGAAGGAAGGCGACGCCGGCAGCGGCGCGAAGAAGGACGACGGCAAGATCACGATGGGCTTCGCCCAGGTCGGTGCCGAGTCCGGCTGGCGGACGGCGAACACCAAGTCGATCCAGGAGGCCGCCACCGCCGCCGGCATCGACCTGAAGTTCTCCGACGCGCAGCAGAAGCAGGAGAACCAGATCAAGGCGATCCGCAGCTACATCGCGCAGAAGGTGGACATCATCGCCTTCTCGCCGGTCGTCGAGTCGGGCTGGGACACCGTGCTCAAGGAGGCCAAGGACGCCAAGATCCCGGTGATCCTGACCGACCGCGCGGTCGACTCGAAGGACACCTCGCTCTACAAGACGTTCATCGGCTCCGACTTCGTCCTGGAGGGCAAGAAGGCCGGCGAGTGGCTGGTCAAGGAGTACCAGGGCAAGACCGACACGGTGAACATCGTCGAGCTGCAGGGCACGACCGGCTCCGCCCCGGCCAACGACCGCAAGTCCGGCTTCGCCGACGTCATCAAGGCCGACCCGAAGTTCAAGGTCATCGCCTCGCAGACCGGTGACTTCACCCGCGCCAAGGGCAAGGAGGTCATGGAGGCCTTCCTGAAGGCCAACCCGAAGATCGACGTGCTGTACGCGCACAACGACGACATGGGCCTGGGTGCCATCGAGGCGATCGTCGCGGCCGGCAAGAAGCCCGGTGTCGACATCAAGATCATCACCGTCGACGCGGTCAAGGACGGCATGACGGCCCTGTCCGAGGGCAAGATCAACTACATCGTGGAGTGCTCGCCGTTGCTTGGCCCCCAGCTCATGGACCTGGCCAAGAAGGTCGTCGCCGGTGAGACCATCCCGCAGCGGGTGCTGACCGAGGAGACCACGTTCACCCCGGAGCAGGCGAAGGCCGCGCTGCCGAACCGCAAGTACTGAGAGGCGCAACCATGGGGACCGCAATGCTGAGCATGAGCGGCATCAGCAAGCAGTTCCCCGGCGTCAAGGCCCTCGAGGGTGTGGATTTCCGCCTGTACCAAGGGGAGATCCACGCCCTCATGGGTGAGAACGGCGCCGGGAAGTCGACGCTCATCAAGGTGCTGACCGGCGTCTACGACATCGACGAGGGTGAGATCACCCTCGAGGGCCGCCCGGTCCGGTTCGCCGGCCCGCACCAGGCCACCGAGGCCGGCATCAGCACCGTGTACCAAGAGGTCAACCTCTGCGCGAACCTCTCGGTCGCGGAGAACATCTTCATCGGGCGCGAGCCGACGAAGTTCGGCCGGATCCAGTGGGGCGTCATGCGGCGCCGCGCGACCGAGCTGCTCCAGCGCATGGAGCTCGACCTCGACGTCACCGCACAGCTGTCGACCTATTCCCTCGCCGTGCAGCAACTGGTCGCGATCGCCCGCGCCATCGACGTCGACGCGAAGGTCCTCGTCCTCGACGAGCCGACCTCCAGCCTCGACGCCGGCGAGGTCGCTCAGCTGTTCCGCATCATGCGGCAGCTCAAGGCGCAGGGCATCGCGATCGTGTTCGTGTCGCACTTCCTCGACCAGATCTACGAGATCTGCGACCGGATGACGATCCTGCGCAACGGCCGGCTGGTCGGTGAGCACCTCGTCGCCGACATCAGCCAGGTCCAGCTCGTCAGCCTCATGATCGGCAAGGAGCTGGCGCTGCTGGAGCGGCTCGAGGACGCCGGCAAGCGCTCGTTCTCGGGCGTCGAGGCCGTCGCCCGGGCGCACGAGCTCGGCCGGTCCGGCGCCGTCGAGCCCTTCAGTCTCACCATCCACAAGGGCGAGGTCGTCGGCCTCGCCGGGCTGCTGGGCTCCGGCCGCACCGAGCTCGCCCGGCTGTTCTTCGGCGCCGACAAGGCCGACAGCGGCCGCCTCGAGATCGACGGCAAGCCCGTCAACCTGCACGGCCCGCGCACCGCCATGGACCACGACATCGCGTACTGCTCCGAGAACCGCAAGACCGAAGGCCTGGTCGAGGAGCTGTCGGTCCGCGAGAACATCATCCTCGCCCTGCAGGCGGCCCGCGGCTGGACCCGCCCGCTGCCCCGCCGGCGGCAGGACGAACTGGTCCAGAAGTACATCGACGCGCTGAACATCAACCCGAAGGACCCCGAGCTGCCGGTCCGCAACCTCAGCGGCGGCAACCAGCAGAAGGTCCTCCTGGCCCGGTGGCTCATCACCGAGCCGCGGCTGCTCATCCTCGACGAGCCGACCCGCGGCATCGACATCGGCGCCAAGGCCGAGATCCAGCGGCTGGTCGTCGAGCTCTCCGACGGAGGCATGGCCGTGCTGTTCATCTCCGCCGAGCTGGAGGAGGTGCTGCGCCTCAGCCACCGCATCGGCGTCCTGCGCGACCGGAGGCTGGTCACCCAGCTGGAGAACACCGACGCGGTCGACCTCGACCGCCTCACCGAGACGATTGCGAGCGGCACCTGATGGCGGCGATCACCAAGCACAGGCTGTTCTGGCCGGCGGCGATCCTCGTGCTGCTGCTCGTCACGAACGTGTTCTTCTCCGGCGGGTTCTTCAAGATCGAGCTTCGCGACGGCCACCTGTACGGCAGCATCATCGACATCCTGCGGGCCAGCGCCCCGCTGGGGCTCGTGGCGCTGGGCATGACGCTGGTCATCGCCACGGGCGGCATCGACCTGTCGGTCGGCGCCGTCGTCGCGATCGCCGGCGCGCTCGCCTGCCTGCGCATCAGCGAGCTGGACGACCAGAACAGCGTCGGCGGCGTCCTGGCCGCGGTCGGGCTCGCGCTCGTGCTGTCGCTGGTGCTCGGCGTCTGGAACGGGTTCCTCGTCGCCACCGTCGGCATCCAGCCGATCATCGCCACGCTGATCCTCATGGTCGCCGGCCGCGGCCTCGCCCAGCTCATCACCGACGGGCAGATCATCACGATCAACAGCGGCCCGTACAAGATGATCGGCGCGGGCTACTGGCTGGGTCTGCCGCTCAGCGTCATCATCGCCGTCGGCGTCGCGGTCCTCGCCGGCCTGATCGTGCGCCGCTCGGCGCTCGGGCTGCTGCTGGAGTCCGTCGGCGGCAACGCCGAGGCGTCCCGGCTGGCCGGCATCAAGTCGCGCTGGCTGATCCTCATCGTCTACGTGTTCGCCGGGCTCTGCGCCGGCGTCGCCGGGCTGATGATCAGCTCCAACGTGTCCAGCGCCGACGGCAACAACGCCGGCCTGCTCATCGAGCTCGACGCGATCCTCGCCGTGGTCATCGGCGGCACCTCACTGTCCGGCGGCCGGTTCTCGATCGCCGGCACCATCCTCGGCGCGGTCATCATCAAGACCCTCGACATCACGATCTACACCGTCGGCATCCCGCCCGAGGTGACGCTGCTGTTCAAGGCGGTCGTCGTGGTCGTCCTGTGTCTCGCCCAGGCGCCGAAGTTCCGCGAGAAGTTCCAGCGCCGCCGGCCGTCGACACCCACCACGCCGCAGGCACAGCAGAAGGTGGAGGTGACGGCATGAGCGGCCAGCGGAGCGGCTCGGGCCGCGAATCGGCATTGCAGGGTGCCAGCCGGCGCCGGAGCGCAGCGGAGGCGGCGGCATGACGACGTTCGAGTCGTTGCAGAAGCGGGTCATCCGCAGGCCGCAGCAGCGGCACATCCCGGTCCTGGCCACCCTGGCGCTGCTGTGTCTCATGTACGGCGCCGGCGTCGTGCGGTACACCGGCTTCGACGACACCCAGATCGTCCTGAACGTCTTCATCGACAACGGCTTCCTGCTCGTCGTCGGCGTCGGCATGACGTTCGTGATCCTGACCGGCGGCATCGACCTGTCGGTCGGCGCGGTCGTCGCGCTCACCACGATGATCTTCGCGTCGCTGGTGCGGGCCGGCTGGTCACCGATCGCGGTGCTGCCCGTGGTGCTGCTCGTCGGCGCCCTGATCGGCCTCGCGATGGGCTGCATCATCCACTTCTTCGACATCCAGCCCTTCATCGCCACGCTCGCCGGCATGTTCCTGGCCCGCGGCCTGTGCTATGTCATCAGCACCGAGGCGATCCGCATCGACAACGCGTTGTGGACCGAGCTGGCCGACTACAAGATCCGCTTCGGCGGGTTCCACATCTCGTGGAGCGTCGTCATCTCGCTCGCCGTGGTGCTCGTCGGCGCGTACGTCCTGGCGTACACCAGGATCGGCCGCAACATCTACGCCATCGGCGGCAACCAGCAGTCGGCGCTCCTCATGGGCCTGCCCGTCGGGCGCACGAAGATCGCCGTCTACACGATCAGCGGCGTCTGCTCCGCCCTCGGCGGCGTGCTGCTGACCTTCTACACGTCCTCCGGTTACGGCCTGCACGCCCTCGGCATGGAGCTCGACGCCATCGCGGCCGTGGTCATCGGCGGGACCGTCCTCACCGGCGGATCCGGCTTCCTGTTCGGCACCGTGCTCGGGGTCCTCGTGCTCGGCCTCATCCAGACCATCATCACGTTCGAGGGCACCCTCAGCTCGTGGTGGACCAAGATCGTCATCGGTGCGCTGCTGTTCGCGTTCATCGTGCTGCAGCGGGCCGTGGCGCGGAGATCACAATGACGAGATATGTAGTCGGGGTCGACTTCGGGACCCTGTCCGGCCGCGCCGTCGTGGTCCGCGTGGCCGACGGGGCGGAGGTCGGCACCGCCGTCCACGAGTACCGGCACGGCGCGGTCGAGCGGACCCTCCCGGCGACCGGCGAGGCGCTGCCCCCGCACTGGGCGCTGCAGATGCCGTCCGACTGGGTCGACGTGCTGCGGCACGCCGTCCCGGCCGCGCTCGCCGGGATCGACGCCACGCAGGTGGTCGGCATCGCGACCGACTTCACGGCGTGCACGTTCCTGCCGGTGCTCGCCGACGGCACGCCGCTGAGTGACCTCCTGCCGGACCGCCCCCACGCCTACCCGAAGCTGTGGAAGCACCATGCCGCGCAGCGGCAGGCCGACCAGATCAACGCGCTCGCCGCATCGCGTGGCGAGGCGTGGCTGCCGCGGTACGGCGGGAAGCTCTCCTCCGAATGGCAACTGGCGAAGGCGCTGCAGGTCCTGGAGGAGGACCCCGACGTCTTCGCCCGGGCCGAGCGCTTCATCGAGGCGGCCGACTGGATCGTGTGGCAGCTGGCCGGGGTCGAGACCCGCAACGCGTGCACCGCCGGCTACAAGGGCGCCCACCAGGACGGCGGCTACCCGCCCCGGGACTACTTCGAGGCGCTGCACACCGGCTTCGGCGCGTTCCTCGACAAGACCGACGGGCCGCTGTCACCGCTCGGCGGGCTCGCCGGCCGGCTGACGGCCGAGGCCGCCGCGTGGACCGGGCTGCCGGAGGGGATCGCGGTCGCCGTCGGCAATGTCGACGCGCACGTGACCGCCCCCGCCGCGCAGGCCGTCGACGCCGGGCAGCTCGTCGCCATCATGGGCACCTCCACGTGCCACGTGATGAGCGGCGCGACCCTGGCCGACGTGCCCGGCATGTGCGGGGTCGTCGCCGACGGCATCATCCCCGGCCTGTACGGCTACGAGGCCGGACAGTCCGGCGTCGGCGACATCTTCGGCTGGTTCGCCGGGTTCGCGTCCGCGGACCACGACCAGCTCACCGCCGCGGCCGCCGAGCAGCGCCCCGGGCAGCACGGCCTGGTCGCGCTGGACTGGCACAACGGCAACCGCTCCGTGCTCGTCGACCACCACCTGTCGGGCGTCATCGTCGGGCAGACCCTCGCCACCCGCCCCGAGGACGTCTACCGGGCGCTGATCGAGGCGACCGCCTACGGCACCCGCACCATCGTCGAGACCCTCGAGACCGCCGGGGTGCCGGTGACCGAGTTCATCGCCGCCGGCGGGCTGCTCAAGAACACGTTCCTCATGCAGCTCTACAGCGACGTGCTGCGCCGCCCGATCAGCGTCATCGACTCCGAGCAGGGGCCGGCGCTGGGCTCGGCGATCCACGCCGCGGTCGCCGCCGGCGAATACCCGGACGTGCGGGCCGCCGCGGCGGCGATGGGCAAGGTGAAGCGGGCCGTCTACACGCCCGACGACGCCGCCGCCGACGTCTACGACCGACTCTACGCCGAGTACCGGCAGCTGCATGACTACTTCGGCCGCCCCGGCGGCAACGAGGTCCTGCACCGCCTCCGCGCGCTGCGCGAGGAGGTGGCCCAGTGATCTCGAAGCTCCGGCAGGAGGTCTGCGACCTGCACGCCGAGTTGATCCGCTGGGGCCTGGTCACCTGGACGTCGGGCAACGTGTCCGCCCGCGTCCCCGGCGAGGACCTGCTCGTCATCAAGCCGTCCGGGGTCGGCTACCACGAGCTGACCCCTTCGAACATGGTGATCTGCGACCTCGACGGCAAGCTCGTCGAGGGGGAGCACGCCCCGTCGTCGGACACCGAGGCGCACGCGTACGTGTACAAGCACATGCCGCACGTCGGCGGGGTCGTGCACACGCACAGCCCGTACGCGACGGCGTGGGCCGCCCGCGGCGAGCCGATCCCGTGCTCGATCACCGCGATGGCCGACGAGTTCGGCGGCGACATCCCGGTCGGGCCGTTCGCGCTGATCGGCTCCGACGCGATCGGCCGCGGCATCGTCGAGACGCTCACCGGGCACCCGTCACCGGCGGTGCTGATGCTGCAGCACGGCCCCTTCACCATCGGCGCCACCGCGAAGGCCGCCGTGAAGGCGGCGGTCATGTGTGAGGACGTCGCCAGGACCATGCACTTCGCCCGGCAGCTGGGCGCCGTCGAGAGGCTGCCGGACCAGGCCGTCGCCTCGCTGCACGACCGCTACCAGAACGTCTACGGCCAGCCGCAGGGCGGGCAGAGGAGCACAACATGACGCACGAGGTCTGGTTCCTGACCGGCAGCCAGGGGCTCTACGGCCCCGAGACGCTCGACCAGGTCGCGACCCAGTCGAGGCAGATCGCCGCGACGCTGGACGAGTCGCCGGACATCGCGGTGCGCGTGGTGTGGAAGCCGGTGCTCACCAGTGCCGGCGACATCCTGCGGATCTGCCTCGAAGCCAACGCCGACCCGTCGGTCGTCGGCGTGGTCGCGTGGATGCACACGTTCTCGCCGGCCAAGATGTGGATCTCCGGGCTCGACGCGCTGCGTACCCCGCTGCTGCACCTGCACACGCAGGCCAACGTGGCGCTGCCGTGGGCCGAGATCGACATGGACTTCATGAACCTGAACCAGGCCGCCCACGGCGACCGCGAGTTCGGCTACATCCAGTCCCGGCTCGGCGTGGCCCGCAAGACCGTCGCCGGGCACGTCACCGACCCGCGGGTCACCGCCCGCATCGGCGCGTGGGCCCGCGCGGCCGCCGGCTTCACGGAGATGCGGTCGCTGAAGCTGGCCCGCTTCGGCGACAACATGCGCGACGTCGCCGTCACCGAGGGCGACAAGGTCGAGGCGCAGCTGCGCTTCGGGGTCTCGGTCAACACGTACGGCGTGAACGACCTCGTCGAGGCCGTCGACGCGACCCTCGACGCGGACGTGGACAACCTCGTCAAGGAGTACCACGACACGTACCGGGTGTCGTCCGTGCTGCGTGAGGAGCGCGCCGAGTCCCTGCGGTACGCGGCCCGGATCGAGCTCGGCCTGCGCGCGTTCCTCACCGCCGGCGGCTTCAAGGCCTTCACCACCAACTTCGAGGACCTCGGCGGGCTGCGCCAGCTGCCCGGCCTCGCGGTGCAGCGGCTCATGGCCGACGGCTACGGCTTCGGCGGCGAGGGCGACTGGAAGACCTCGGTCCTCGTGCGCACCCTGAAGGCGATGGCACCCGGCGGCGGCACCTCGTTCATGGAGGACTACACGTACGACCTCACGCCCGGCAACGAGGTCATCCTCGGCGCGCACATGCTGGAGGTGTGCCCGAGCATCGCCTTCGACACGCCGTCGTGCGAGATCCACCCGCTCGGCATCGGCGGCCGTGAGGACCCGGTGCGGCTCGTCTTCGACGCCACGCCCGGACCCGCCGTCGTGCTCGGCCTGGCCGACCTCGGCGAGCGCTTCCGGCTCGTCGCCAACGAGATCGACGTGGTCACGCCGACCGCGCCGCTGCCGAAGCTGCCCGTGGCTCGGGCGGTCTGGAAGCCGCGGCCGGACCTGTCGACGTCCGCGGAGTCGTGGCTGACCGCCGGCGGCCCGCACCACACGGTGCTGTCGTTCGCCGTCAGCACCGAGGAGCTGTCGGACCTGGCCGACATGACCGGCACGGAGCTGCTCGTCATCGACGCGGACACGACGGTCCGGCAGTTCGCCAAGGAGGTCCGCTGGAACCAGGCGTACCATCGCCTCGCGAGGGGGTTCTGAAATACGGGTGCGTTCCGTTTACGGAACTGGTGAGGTGGGTGCATGACCGTACGAATCAGGCACATCACCGTCGACTGCGCCAAGTGCTACGACCTGTCCCTGTTCTGGGCCGCCGTCACAGGGTTCCGCGAGGACCCCGACGACCCGAACCTGCCGGAGCACACTGAGGCGGCGCTGAACGCCCCGGACGGCTCGACGGGGATGCTGTTCATCCAGGTGCCGGAGGGCAAGACCGGCAAGAACCGCATCCACCTCGACCTGCAGCCCACCGACGCCTCCCGGGACGAGGAGGTCCAGCGCATCCTCGGCCTGGGCGCCACGCTGGTCGCCGACTTCCGCAAGGACGACGGCACCGGCTGGGTCACCCTGGCCGACCCCGAGGGCAACGAGTTCTGCGTGGAGCGCAGCGCCGCCGAGCGCGCCGCCGCCTGATCGTCCCTGCGCCGTTTCTTGCGGGCGGCGCAGGGACTTTGTTACTCGCGGGTTGCGTTCGCTTGCTTCAGGGCTTTGCTCGGCGGACGATGCAGCAATGCAGCGCGAGGAGCACAGCCTCACCGGAGGCGGCGGGGTCCGCATCGTCTACGACGCCTGGACGCCATCGAACGTCGAGGGGGTCGTCGTGCTCTCCCACGGCATGGGGGAGCACGCCCGGCGGTATGACCACGTCGTGGCCCGCCTCGGCGAGCTCGGCCTGGCCGTCTACGCGCCCGACCACCGCGGCCACGGCCGATCCGGCGGGAAGCGGATGTACCTGCGCAGCATCGACGAGTACACCGCCGACCTGCACCTGCTCTTCGGCGAGGTCGCCGCCCGTCACCCAGGCCAGGCGCCGTTCCTCATCGGGCACAGCATGGGCGCCATGATCGCGCTCGCCTACGCCCTGGACCACCAGGCGTCGCTGCGCGCGCTCGCCCTGTCCGGCACGCCGGTCGTCCCCGGCTCCGGGATCGGCAAGCCGGCGATCGCCGTCGCGAAGGTCCTCGGCCGGATCGCGCCGGCGACCCCCGTCCAGGCACTGAACTCCGCGTACATCTCGAAGGACCCTGCGGTCGTGGCCGCCTACGACGCCGACCCGCTCGTCTACCACGGCAAGGTCCCCGCGGGCATCGGCGGCGCCATGCTCACCCAGATGGCCGTGTTCCAGCGCCGCCTGCCGTCGCTCACCCTGCCGGCCCTGGTCCTGCACGGCGCCTCGGACAAGCTCGTCGACCCGGCCGGCAGCCGCCTCATCGCGGACCGGGCCGGCTCCCCGGACCTCACCCTGCACATCTACGACGACCTGCACCACGAGGTCTTCAACGAGCCCGAGCAGGACCGCGTCCTCGACGACCTGATCGGGTGGCTGAAGACCCACTGAGGAATGCGCCGGGCCCTCGCGCGGTTGATCCCTGCCATGGACGACGTCATGACCGAGTACCGCAGGGGAGTCCTCTACTTCGACGCCGGCGACCCGATCGAGGCCGCGAAGATCCTCACCACCGTCCTGGACCAGGAGCCGGGCAACGCCGAGGTCCGGCTGTGGCTGGCCCGCGCCTACTTCGCCTCGGCCCAGCTGCACCGCGCCGAGACGCACCTGCGCGCCCTGGTCGACCGCGACCCGACGGACCACTACGCCCACCACCTGCTGGGCCGCACCCTGGAGCGGCAGAACAAGCCCCGCGAGGCCCTGCCCTACCTGCGCCTGGCCGCGGCGATGTCCACCGTCCCCGACTACGCCGACGCCGTCCGCCGCGTCGAGTCCGCCTGCTCCCCCTGACCCCGTCCCGTCCCACCGCGCCCGGTCCTGCTCGATCCCGTTCGAGGACGAGCAGGACAGGGCCTAGGGCGCGTTTCATAACGGGTCAGAGCCACTCGCCGATGATGGTGATGGTGAGGACTGCCTGCCAGCGGACGGCGAGTTTGTCGTACCGAGT
>NZ_JBFAJA010000140.1:0-1272 GCF_040654975.1 Dactylosporangium sp. NPDC050588
CCCGTGCCGCCGCCGCAGCCGCCGAGGGTCGCGCAGCCGCCGCAACCGGTCCAGCGCCTCTACGACTCGCCGTCCGCGTCGCGGATGGAATACGCGCCGATGCCGCGGGAGGAGCCGCCGCCGCCCCCGCCGGCGCGGCGCAACGTGGCGATCCCGCTGCTCGTCGGCATCCTGGTGCTGGCGCTCGCGCTCGCCGGTTACGTGGTGTACACCGAGGTCGGCGACAACAAGAAGGACGACAACGTCGCGCAGCAGCCCACGACCTCCGTCACGAGCGGCGGGTCCGTGGCGCCGACGGCGGCCGAGGGGCAGTCGCTTCCCCCGTATTCGCAGCAGGACCGGCCGTCGTGGGTGCCCGGCAACTGGAAGCAGTTCCAGGACCGTGGCCTGCACGAGCTGTGGTATTCGCAGGACGAGTCCGAGGGCGGCAGGTGCGACGCGTCCAGCGACGACCTGCACGTCGTGTCGAACCCGCGTGGCCTGACCGGCTGCACGCTGAAGGACACGCTCAACGTCAACATGACCGACGCCGGCATCGAGGCGAAGGTGCACCGCGTGAGCGGCTGCGCGGGCATGTGGGCGAGGGCGGGCCAGGAGGCGTACACGGTGGGCGTCTGCGACGGCGTGATCCGCCTGTATGCCCTGGGCGACGCCGCCCCCAGCCAGAGCAACGAGCTGGCGTCCTGGCCGGTCAAGATGACCAGCGACCCGTATGTCGCCCTGGTCGTCATCGGCTCGGAGATCACCGTCTACGCCAACGGCGTCAAGCTCGGTTCGAAGGTCAACGAGTCGATCAAGCGCGGCAAGGTCAACCTCGGCGCCTTCACCCCCAGCGGCGACGCGGCCGACGTCACGTTCTCCGACGTCCGCGTCTACCAGCCCCAGTCCAACTCGGGCGGCGGCAACCCGTCCCCGTCCCCGACCCCCTCGAAGTCCTGGTCCAACTCCCCGTCCCCGACCCCAACCTGGAAGCCGACCCAGACCCGCTCCTCAGCCGCCTGACCCTCACCGCCGGCCCTGCCGCATCCGCCGCCTCATGTGCCGGGCGCCACGCTCACCGCGACGGTGTTTGCCGGACCCCGCACGACCACAAGCCGTGCGGGCTCCAGCCGACTGGTGCACACCGGCCCGGCTCCGGCCGCGAGGGCTCCGGTGTGAGCGGGCGCCCGGGTCGGCTTCGGCGTGAGCGCTGTCGGCTGTGGCGGGGGCCGGTTGTCCGCTTGGCCGGGCTGGGGTCGCGGGCGGCTGGGGCAAGGTCGTTGCCGGCTCCGG
>NZ_JBFAJA010000140.1:1369-22431 GCF_040654975.1 Dactylosporangium sp. NPDC050588
CGGTGTGCGCGGGCGTGCCCGGGTCGGCTTCGGCGTGAGCGCTGTCGGCTGTGGCGGGGGCAGGTTGTCCGCTTGGCCGGGCTGGGGTCGCGGGCGGCTGGGGCAAGGTCGTTGCCGGCTCCGGTGTGCGCGGGCGTGCCCGGGTTGGCTTCGGCGTGAGCGCTGTCGGCTGTGGCGGGGGCAGGTTGTCCGCTTGGCCGGGCTGGGGTCGCGGGCGGTCGGGGCAAGGTCGTTGCCGGCTCCGGTGTGCGCGGGCGCGCCCGGGTCGGCTTCGGCGTGAGCGTTGCCGGGTGCGGTCGGGTGGGTGTTTCCCCCGGGGTATGGTCGCCCCCCCGGGGCTGTGGTGTGTGAGGTCCTGGTCGCGCGGTTCGCGTGCCTCGGTCGGACCGGAGCGCAATCAGTGCATCCGGGTCTGGGGGTGGTTCCACGCTCCGGAGGCCAGGACTCCGCGCCGTCTCGCGGATTGAAGGGCGGATCGCTGTCCGTCGGTCATGGTCCTCGGCGGTGGCGAGCGGCCGGCCCGAGGCGGGTGGCATTGCCGGGCAGCGCCGGCGTGGGTGCGGAATCTGCGCAGCGGCTGGTGCGAGCCGAAGCGAGGTGTGGGTGAAGCCGGGGATGGGGGCGCGCGTGTCCACGATTGGGGGACGAGGGCGGACTTGTGCGCGATCGTGGTGGCGCGGGGCGGCCGGCCGGGCGCGGGTAGGGCGGCGTGATCGGAAAGCGGATCCGCTGCCGGGGCGACCGGATCCGCGAGACGATCATGGCGGCGGCGTCGAGGAAGGCCAGGGCGTGGCCTGCCGGTGCAGCAGCGTCTGCGACCTGCGGGTGACGTCCGCCGCTCCGTCCCGTCCAGCAGCGACCCCGGTCCAGCGGGGAGCGGCACCTCGGCGGGTGGGCGAGGAGCAGGTTGAGCGCAGGAGGGAACGGCCCGGGTGCCTGACGAAGGTGGCGAGGCCGGGCTGGGGGTCAGGGCTCGCCTTCGGTGGCTCCTCGCGGAGGGGAAGGCGAGCGCACCGACAAGCTAGCGGCGGGACCTCGCGGCGCGCGGGGCGACCAGGCGCGCCGCGGTCCAGTCCTTGCCGGCGTTGACCGTCGAGGTCTGCTGCAACCCGGCGGTGGGGGCCGACTCGTTGATATCGCTCGGCTCGACGTGCCCGGGGCGGCCGGCCTTGGGGGTGAGGAGCCACACCACACCGTTGTCCGCGAGCGGGCCCAGCGCGTCGATGAGCGTCTCGACCAGGTCGCCGTCGTCGTCGCGCCACCACAGCAGCACGACGTCTACGACCTCGTCGGTCTCCTCGTCAACCAGGTCCCCGCACCGGTCGATCAGGACGTCGCGGAGATCCTGGTCGACGTCGTCGTCGTACCCCATCTCCATAACGACCATGCCCGGTTCGACACCGAACCGGTCCGCCAGGCTCTTCACCTCGGCCTGACCCGCGGTCGCGTTCACTGTCCACTGCCTCCTGTCGCAACACCACTGTTAGCGCGTAGTCCACACAGTACGGGCCGTCAACGCAAGTGGCGCACCGATGCGATCGAAAAACTAAAGGTCCAAACTACCGGGCCAACAGCGATTTCGCTCCCTGGACGATCTGTTCCTCGGAGACAAGGACGTGGTTGGCGGCCGGGCCGAGCGGCACGAACGAGTCGACCGCGGCCACCCGGCGGGCCACGCCGACGTAGCCGGCGTCGACCAGGGCGGCGATGATGCCCTCGCCGACGCCGCCGGAGCGGCGGGTCTCGTCGACGACGAGGACGCGGCCGGTGTCGGAGGCGTGCTTGATGATGTCGCCGACGGGCAGGGGCGACAGCCAGCGCAGGTCGACGACCCGGCAGGCGACACCCTCCTCGGACAGGCGGGCGGCGGCCCGCAGCGACATCCGGACGCCGTTGCCGAACGTGATGATGGTGAGGTCGTCGTTCGGGCCGCTGTGGTACGCGCGGGCCCGGCCGATCGGCACGTGGATGGCCGACCATTCGCTCGGTGGGGCGTACTCCGACAGCCACCAGTTGTCGCTGTCGCCGTGCAGGTCGCGGGTGTGGTACAGGGCGATCGGCTCCAGGAACACGCAGACGCTGCCGTCGACGACCGCGCTGGCGAGGCAGGTGCGCAGCATGGGGGCCGCGTCCTCGGCCCGGGCCGGCGCGGCGACCACGAGCCCCGGGATGTCGCGGAGCACGGCGAGGGCGTTGTCGTTGTGGAAGTGCCCGCCGAAGCCGAGCTGGTACGCGAGTCCGGCGACCCGGACGACCATCGGGTTGTGATAGGCGCCCTGCGAGAAGAACTGCATGGTGGCGGCCTCGCCGCGCAGCTGGTCCTCGGCGTTGTGCAGGTAGGCCAGGTACTGGATCTCGGGCACTGGCAGCATCCCGGCCAGCCCGGCGCCGAGGCCGAGGCCGAGGATGGAGGTCTCGTCGAGGAGGGTGTCGAAGACGCGCGCGCTGCCGAAGCGGTCCCGCAGGCCCTTCGTCACCCCGTAGACGCCGCCCTTGGCCGCCACGTCCTCGCCGAAGACCACCATCTGCGGGTACGCGAGCATCGCGTCGGTCAGGGCGGCGTTGATCGTCTGGGCGAGGGTGAGCGGGCCGGCGCGCTCGGGGAGCTTCCCGTTGAAGGCGGCCGCGCGGGTCGGCGGATGCCCGTTGGCACGGGTGTCGGCCGGCTCCGGCGACGCTTCCGACGTTTCCGGCACGTCCGAGAGTTCCGACGCGTCCGGCACCTCGGTCGCCGTGAAATCCGAAGACGACGGCGAATCCGAAGACGAATCCGAAGACGAAGGCGACGGCGACGCGTCGGTGTCGGGGGCGCGGTGGGAGTGCGGCGGTTCGTACGCCTCGGAGAACTCCAGGTCGTCGCCGATGTCGCTGCCCGCGTCGGGGTCCACGGCCTCGTCGACCAGGTCGGCGGCGGCGTCGGCGACGGCGCGGGACACGCGGACCGGCCGGCGCGGCGCGAGCGGCGCCGTCACCTCGGAGGCGCTGGCCTGCTTCGGCTCGCCGAGGACCTCCTCCGCGACCCGGCGCACGTCCCAGCCGAGCTCGTCGTAGCGGGCCATCAGCTCCGACGGGGTGGCGACGCCCGCCTCGACGATGAGCCGGGCGGTGTGCACGAGCGGGTCGCGGGCGAGGTCGGCGGCGATCTCGACGGGGGTGCGGTACGCCATCTCGGCGTCGGCGCCGGCGTGGCCCATCAGCCGGACGGTGGTGAGGTGCAGGATCGCGGGCCGGCGGAAGCGGCGCACCCAGGCGGCGGCCTCGGCGGCCCGGTCGTAGGTGGCCGCGCTGTCGCACCCGTCGGCGGTGTAGTACCGGAGCCCGGGGCGGCTGCTGAGGGCGGCGGCGACCCAGCCCTCGGGGGAGCGGACGCTGATGCCGAGGGAGTTGTCCTCGCAGACGAACAGCAGCGGCAGGCGCAGCCCGACGTGGTCGCACCAGCCGGCGGTGTTGAACGCGGCGGTCGCGGCGGCGTGGTTGATCGACGCGTCGCCGAAGGAGCAGACGACGAGGGCGTCGCCGGGCCAGCCGTGGCCGTTGGTGCCGGCACCGGCACCGGGCTCGGCGTGTGAACCGGTGCGCCGGCGGCCGCGGCCGAGCGCGTACGCGACGCCGATCGAGCGCGGCAGGTGCGAGGCGATCGTCGAGGTGGTGGGCACGACGTGCAGGTCGGGGTGGCCGAAGACCTTGTGCCGGCCGCCGGCGATCGGCTCCTTCGCCGAGGCGACGACCCCGCGCATGACGTCGCGGATGGGGTCGCTGCCGGGGACCTGGGCGGCGCGCATGCAGTAGAAGCCGCCGGAGCGGTAGTGCAGCAGGGCAGGGTCGGTCGGGCGCAGCGCCGCGGCGACCGCCGCGTTCCCCTCGTGTCCGGACGAGCCGATCGTGTAGTAACCGGCGTTGAAGCTGCGCAGCCAGCGGGCCGCGAGGTCGAGGTGCCGGCTGGTGCACTGGGCGTCGTACAGCTCGCGGGCCTGCACACCGGTGAGCGCGGTGTCGTCACGCACCGGCTCGTCGAGGTCCCGGATGACCGTGGCGGCGACGAGCCCGGCGAGCTCCGCGCGGAACCGCTCGTCGAGGTCCTGAGGGGTGGTCACGCTCGACAGCATGGCCGACTTTGGTCTTCGTCTGCCAGTCCGACGCGTCGCCCGGTGTCGCGACGGTCACGGCCCGTTGCGCGTCACCAGGGCTCTGTACTGCGAAGACTCCAGGAAGCCCGGCACCAGAAGTGCCGCGGTCACGCCGAGGTCGCGGGCGAGTGCCTCCTCAGGTGTGAGGAAGACCATTGCCTGCCCCTCGCCGAGCACGATGTCGTCCTGGGTGGCGTCGGTGGCCGCGTAGTACACGTGCATCTCCACCAGACCGTCGGCGGTCGTCACCGAGGGTCTTGTACAGGTGACGTAGTGCTCCAGGTCTGTGACGGTCAGTCCGGTCTCCTCCCGCACCTCGCGGCGGGCCGCCTCCTCGGGCGTCTCCCCGTCCTCGATCTTGCCGCCGGGCATCGCCCACTGGTTGGGCGAGACCTTCGCGTGGGAGTCACGGTGCTGCATCAGGACCCGCCCCTGCGGGTCGACGAGGAACACGACGGCGACGCGACGCTCGATCACGTCAGAATCCTCCCGCGCCTGAGCCGGGAACTCCGGCAGGAAACGCGCTCATCCGGTCAGGAAGCTGAAACGGACCTGGCGGGTGGCGTTGTCGCCGTTCGGGTCGACCAGGCAGATCGACTGCCAGGTGCCCAGCGCGATCCGGCCGCCGACGACCGGCAGCGTCGCGTACGGCGCGACGAACGCCGGCATGACGTGGTCGCGGCCGTGGCCGGGTGAGCCGTGCCGGTGCCGCCAGCGGTCGTCGGCCGGCAGGACGTCGTCGAGGGCGCGCAGCAGGTCGTCGTCGCTGCCCGCGCCGGTCTCGATGATCGCGACGCCGGCGGTCGCGTGCGGGACGAACACGTGCAGCAGCCCGTCGCCGTCCGGCGCGTGCCCGGCGACGAACCGCGACGCCTCGTCCGTGATGTCGCGCACCACCGGCCGGGAGCCGGTGCGCACGGTGATGACCTCGGAGTGCATGGACCCCAGTCTGTCAGTCGGACGAGGACGACGACGAGGAGCCCGAGTCGGACGACCCTGAGTCGGACGACCCCGAGTCGGACGAGCCTGAGTCGGAGGGCCAGTCGAAGCCGGAGGAGCCGGTGTCGGAGGAGGTCGCGTCGGAGGAGGACCCGGAGCGGCCGCCGCCGCGGGCGGCGCCGATGGCGGCCACCACGACCACCACGACCAGGAAGATCACGATGGCGGCGATCATTTCGGGCGGCGGGCCCGAGGGTGCGTTGTCAGGCACAGCCGCACGGTAGTCAACGCACGCAACGGGAGGCCGGTGGCCTCAGTCGCTGGAGGAGGAGGACGACGACCCGGAGTCCGACGAGGACGAGGAGCCCGAGTCCGACGACGAGGAGGAGCCGGAGTCCGACGACGACGAGCCCGAGTCGAAGGACGACCAGGACGACCCGGAGTCGTGCGAGTGGGAGTGCGAGTGGCCGTGGTCCATGCTGTGCCCCCAGCCGTGGACGTGACCGCCGTGGGAGTCATGGGAGCCGTGGGAGCCGTGGTGCCCGCCCGAGGGGCCGGAGCCGCCGCCGTCCGGGGTCCAGTCGGGCCCGATCGGGTCGGTGCCGAAGGGGGACGAGGACGACGACGGGCGGCCCGGCCGGAGCCCGCCGCCGGTCGTGGTGTTGATGGCGGCGCCCGCGGCGCGCACCATCCGGCGCACGACGATCGTGATGACGACGACCACCGTGATGATCGAGGCGGTGACGCAGAGGACTGGGACCAGCAGCCACCAGGCGGAGTTGTCGGACACGGCCGCACCGTAGCCGATCGGGACCCGCCGCATGATTGATCAGTCGCGGTTTTGTCACGCAGAAGTTACCCGCCGGTATCGTGTCGCGCGTCGCAGTTGACGCCCCGTAGACGTGACGGATTGCACTGAGGGCAGGCAGGATGGGACATGGGCTCACACATTGCCTCAACACGAACACCCAGAGGCCATCCCGACCGGCCACCACCGTCCTACCTCGGGGGCGACCGGTCCTACACCTAGAAGGAACGCCTGTGTCCACCGAACGCAAGCGCCCAGTGATCAGCGACGGCCTGCCGAGTCAACTGCCGGACATCGACCCGGAGGAAACCACCGAGTGGGTCGAGTCGCTGGACGGAGTAATCGACGAGCGCGGCACGAAGCGCGCCCGGTACGTGATGCTGCGCCTGCTGGAGCGCGCGCGGGAGCGACAGGTCGGCGTGCCGCCGCTCACGACCACCGACTACATCAACACGATCGCGCCGGAGCGTGAGCCCTGGTTCCCCGGCGACGAGCACGTGGAGCGGCGCATCCGCGCCTACATCCGGTGGAACGCGGCGATGCTCGTGCAGCGCGCCCAGCGCCCCGACGTAGGCGTCGGCGGTCACATCTCGACCTTCGCCAGCGCCGCCAGCCTGTACGAGGTCGGCTTCAACCACTTCTTCCGGGGCAAGGACCACCCGGGCGGCGGCGACCAGATCTTCTTCCAGGGGCACGCCTCGCCGGGCATGTACGCGCGCGCGTTCATGGAGGGCCGCCTGAGCGAGCAGCAGCTCGACGGGTTCCGCCAGGAGCTGTCGCACGGCGGCATGGGCAAGGGCCTGCCCAGCTACCCGCACCCGCGGCTGATGCCCAACTTCTGGGAGTTCCCGACCGTCTCGATGGGCCTGGGCGGCATCAACGCGATCTACCAGGCGCGGTTCAACCGGTACCTGCACAACCGTGGCTTCAAGGACACCAGCCAGCAGCACGTATGGGCGTTCCTCGGCGACGGCGAGATGGACGAGCCGGAGTCGATCGGCGCGATCGGCGTCGCCGCCCGTGAGGAGCTGGACAACCTCACGTTCGTCATCAACTGCAACCTGCAGCGCCTCGACGGCCCGGTCCGCGGCAACGGCAAGGTCATGCAGGAGCTCGAGGCGTTCTTCCGCGGCGCCGGCTGGAACGTGATCAAGGTCGTCTGGGGCCGGGAGTGGGACCCGCTGCTGGCCGCCGACACCGACGGCGCGCTGGTCAACCTGATGAACGTCACCCCGGACGGCGACTACCAGACCTACAAGGCGGAGTCCGGCGCGTACGTGCGGGAGCACTTCTTCGGCCGCGACCCGCGCACGCGCAAGATGGTCGAGCACCTGTCCGACGACGAGATCTGGAACCTCAAGCGCGGCGGCCACGACTACCGCAAGCTGTACGCGGCGTACAAGGCGGCCACCGAGCACACCGGCCAGCCGACGGTCATCCTGGCCAAGACGATCAAGGGCTGGACGCTCGGCTCGCACTTCGAGGGCCGCAACGCGACCCACCAGATGAAGAAGCTGACGCTGCAGGACGTCAAGGACTTCCGCGACCGGCTGTACCTGGACATCCCGGACAGCGCGATCGGCGACAACCCGTACGCGGTGCCGTACTACCGGCCCGACGAGAAGTCCGACGAGATGCAGTACATGCGCGAGCGGCGCGCGCAGCTGGGCGGACCGGTGCCGAACCGGCGCACCAAGCACGTGGACCTGAAGCTGCCGGAGTCGTCGGTGTACGGCGACATCAAGCGCGGCTCGGGCAAGCAGAAGGTCGCCACCACGATGGCGTTCGTCCGCATGCTCAAGGACCTGATGCGCGACAAGGGCATGGGGCGGCGCTGGGTGCCGGTCATCCCCGACGAGGCCCGCACGTTCGGCATGGACTCGCTCTTCCCGACCGCGAAGATCTACTCGCCGCACGGGCAGAACTACACGCCGGTCGACCGGGAGCTGTTCCTGAGCTACCGGGAGTCCACCAACGGGCAGATCCTGCACGAGGGCATCAACGAGGCCGGCTCGGTCGCCTCGTTCACGGCCGCGGCGACCAGCTACGCCACCCACGGCGAGCCGATCATCCCGGTCTACATCTTCTACTCGATGTTCGGCTTCCAGCGCACCGCCGACGGCATCTGGGCGGCCGCCGACCAGATGTCACGCGGCTTCCTGCTGGGCGCCACCGCGGGCCGCACCACGCTCAACGGTGAGGGCCTGCAGCACGAGGACGGTCACTCGTTGCTCATCGCGGCGACGAACCCGGCCGTGGTGGCCTACGACCCGGCGTTCGGCTACGAGATCGCGCACATCACCGAGAACGCGGTCAACCGGATGTACGGCGAGAAGCCCGAGGACCTCATCTACTACCTGACGGTCTACAACGAGCCGATCTTCCAGCCGGCCGAGCCCGCGGGCCTGGACGTGCAGGGCGTGCTCAAGGGCCTCTACAAGTACCTGCCCGCGCCGGTGCAGGAGGGCCCGAAGGCGCAGATCCTCGCCTCCGGCACCGGCATGCAGTGGGCGCTGAAGGCGCAGAAGCTGCTCGCCGAGGAGTGGGGCGTGGCCGCCGACGTGTGGTCCGCGACGTCATGGACCGAGCTGCGCCGCGACGCGATCCTCGCCGAGGAGCACAACCTGCTGCACCCGGCCGACGAGCCGCTGGTGCCATACATCACCCAGGCGCTGCAGGGCGCCGAGGGCCCGGTCATCGCGGTCTCCGACTTCATGCGGGCCGTGCCGGACCTGATCGCCCGCTGGGTGCCCACCGACTACACGTCACTCGGCACCGACGGCTTCGGCCTGTCCGACACCCGGCACGCGCTGCGCCGGCACTTCCACGTCGACGCCGAGTCGGTCGTGGTCGCCACGCTGCGTCAGCTCGCCCGCCGCGGCGAGGTGCCGGCGTCGGCCGCCGCCGACGCGGCGAAGAAGTACGCGATCGACGACGTCAACGCCGCCCCGGTGGGGGAGACCGGCGGCGACTCCTGATCGACGGGTAGCGAGGGCCGTCCGCACGGGCGGCCCTCTCTTTCGGCAAACAGGTTTGCGGCGTAAAGTAGTTTGCATGACCCCGGTCGATGACGACGCGCCGCCCGCCTCGCCGGCGGAGTCCCTCGCCCTCATCCAGCAGGAGCGCACGGCCGTCACCAGCACCATCACCCTCAACCCGCTCGTCTACTACCTGCCCTGGGGCCTCGCCTGGCTGGTGGGTCACGGGCTGCTGTTCCTGCGGTTCGGCCCCGGCGGCCGGGTCTTCGTCGACCTGCCCGAGTGGCTGCCGCTGGTCGTGCTGTTCGCGGCGATGGCGGCCGCGATGGTGAGCACCCTGGTCGCGTCCGCCCGGCGCGGGCGGGGCGTCGAGGGCCGCTCGTCGTGGCAGGGCACGGCCTATGGGATCGCCTGGTTCCTCGCGTTCGCCGGCGTCGGCTCCACCACCGGGCGCTTCGTCCGCTACCTGCCCCAGGACGAGCAGGGCCTGCTGTGGGCCTGCGTCTCCGTCGGCACCGTCGCCGTCATGTACATGGCGGGCGCGGCCATCTGGATGTCGCGCGACATGTTCGTCCTCGGCGCCTGGCTCACCGTCATCAACATCGCCGGCGTCGCCCTCGGCCCCGGCTGGCACTCGCTGCTGATCTCCGTCGGCGGTGGCGGCGGCCTGTGCCTGCTCGCGGCGGTCCTCTGGTGGCGGGGACGGCGGCGTGGCTGAGCTCGACCCCGTGATCCACGCCCAGGCGCGGCTGCGGATCATGGCCGCGCTGTCCGGGCTGCCCGCCGGCGACCGGGTGACCTTCCCCCGCCTGCAGGAGCTGCTCGACATGACGGCCGGGAACCTGTCGGTGCACCTGACGAAGCTCGAGCAGGCCGGCTATGTCGACCTGGTCAAGTCCTTCCGCGGCCGCACCCCGACGACCTCGGCCGCCCTCAGCGACCGCGGCCGGGTCGCCTTCGACGACTACACGGCCGCCGTCCGCGCCCTCCTGGATCCCAACACCTAGACCCCACCAGGGAGTCCTGATGCTCCTCGCCCGCACCGTCGACGTCACCCGGCGCTACGGCACCGGCGCCAAGGCCCGGGTCGCGCTCGACGGCGTCAGCCTCGACATCCACGCCGGGGGCGTGGTCGGGCTGCTCGGCCCCAACGGCGCCGGCAAGTCGACACTCGTCAACCTGCTCGTCGGCCTGCGCCGCCCGACGGGCGGCACTGTCGAGCTCTTCGGCGGCGACCCCCGCGACCCGGCCGCCCGCCGCCGGATCGGGGTCACCCCGCAGGAGACCGGCCTGCCCGCGACGCTGCGGGTGCGCGAGTGCGTGGCGTTCGTCGCGGCCCACTTCGCCGACCCGGTCCCCACCGGCGAGCTCCTGGAAGGGTTCGGCCTGACGGAGGTCGCCGGGCGGCAGACGGGCGGCCTGTCCGGTGGCCAGAAGCGCCGCCTCGCCGTCGCGCTCGCCTTCGTCGGCCGCCCCGACCTGGTGTTCCTGGACGAGCCGACGACCGGCCTGGACGTGCAGGCGCGCCGCGACCTGTGGGACCACATCCGGGCGTACGGGCGCACCGGCACCGTCGTGCTGACCAGCCACTACCTGGAGGAGATCGAGGCCCTCGCCGACCGGGTCGTGGTCCTCGCCGGCGGCCGGGTCCTCGCCGACGACACCGTCGCCGCGATCCGCGCCATGGTCGGCATCCACCGGGTCAGCCTCGACAGCGCGACGCTGCCCGAGCTGCCGCCGTTGCCCGGCGTCGTCGGCGTCGAGCAGGCCGACGGCCGCACCTCCCTGCTCACCGCCGACCCGGACCAGCTCGTGCGGGACCTCGTCACCACGGGCGTGCCGTTCCGCGGGCTGCAGGTCCGGCCCACCAGCCTCGAAGAGGCATTCCTGACCCTGACGGGACGCTGATCATGTCGCTCGCGCTCACGCATGCCCGGTTCCGCATCCTGGAGACCGCCCGCATCCCCGTCGCCGTCGTCGGCGGGGCGTTCTTCCCGGCCGCGTCGATGCTGTTCTTCGTCGTGCCGTTCGCCGGGGACGACCCGGTCGGCGCCACCTACGCGACGGCCTCGATGGTCATGTTCGCGGTGATGACCAGCTCGCTGTTCACCTACGGCGTCGGCGTCGCCGAGGACCGCGCCCAGCCGTGGGACCCATACAGCCGCACCCTGCCGGCCGGGCCCGCCGTCGCCTTCACCGGGCGGGTCCTGTCCGGGCTCACGTTCATGTTCCTGTCGCTGATCCCGGTCGTCGTCATCGGCGCGACACTGACCGCCGCCACCGCCTCCCCGGTGCGATTGCTGCTCGCCCTCGGCGCGGTCGTGCTCGGCGCCCTGCCGTTCACGTTCATGGGCCTGGCGATCGGCTATTGCCTGCCGACCAAGGCCGCCCTCGCCGTCGCGCAGATCATCTTCTTCCCGCTCGCGTTCGGCGGCGGGCTGTTGTCGGCGCCCGGCGACGCGCCCGGGTTCGTCGAGACGATCGCGCCGTTCCTGCCGACCCGCGGCGCCGCCGAGCTGCTCTGGGCGGCGGTCGGCGACTTCACGGTGTCGGCCACCTCGATGGTGACCCTGGCCGCCTGGACGGTCGCGGCGGCGGGCCTCGCGGCCTGGGCGCACCGCCGCGACGAGGGAGCCCGCTTCAGCTGATCCGCACCCCGGCGCCCTCCGGTCGGCGGCAAAATGCCGATTGGGGGGCGCCGATGTTTGTCGCAAAAGCACCCACCCGATCTTTCCTGGTCATTACCCTGGAGTGGGGGGCGGTGGCAACCACCGGCGGCGGAAATCAACGAACCGTTCGACCGGACGCGCCGTTTCTCCGATCACACATGAATCCTTTCTTCGGGGAATATGAAATGTATCTTTGGTACCGCGACCAGGCGGTGCGCGTCCCGTTGTCCTCGACAAGGACACGGGCGAGGGGGACGAGGGTGACGGGGGCGGTGACGGCCGTGGCGCAGCCGGACGCGGTCGGCCTCGTCGTGGCGTACCTACGCGCACAACACCATCTGTCCGACGCGACCCTGGTGACCTCGCGACCGGCCAATCCGACGAGTGATCCACCGGTCCTGCTCGTGGAAGCGGTGGGGGAGCCGGTCCGCTCCCGCCTGCCGTGGGCGCGTCAGGTCCGCTGGCGGATCGGGCTCCAGGCGTGGGCCGCAGCCGACCGGGCGGAGGCGGTCGTCTACGGTGCCTTGACCGCGTTGCTCGCGGCGCGCGGCGTCAGGCTGCCCGAGGGCGGCCGGATCGTCCGGGTCGACCCCGCCGCCCAGCCGGTGGAGGTGCCCGACCGGAAAGCGGGCGCCGACGTCCGCCGGATGGTGGCCACCGTGGACGTTCTGGTGAGTTACTGATCAATTGAGTAGATCAACACTCAGGGTTGAGTAGGTATTCACGCAACCCTTGAGTAGCCCTGTCGGATGACAAGGGTCGACGTAGGGCTACACCGGCGCTACGTTGGGCAGCGGCATGAATTCTGCACGTGAATTTTTTCCGAAGCCTAGCGCGCTCGTCGACCCCCGCCGCTCGGGCGATGTCCCGTGCCCGAGCGGCGGAGGCCTCCCGCGCCCGGGCGCCGGAGACCGTCGCGGCACTGGTCGCGGGCGCTCGCCCATCGACGGTGCTGGTTGCTCGTGCCTGAGCGGCGGCCCGGTTGTGGACAACGGCAACGGCCGGTCCCCCCGAGAGGACCGGCCGTCTGCTGTGGTGGGGTCAGGCGGCGGTGCGCCAGATGCCCCGCTGTCCCGCGCCCGCCATGGGTCCGGCCCCGATCGCGTCGAGCATGAGGGCCTGCACGGCGTAGGGCTCCGCCGGCCGCCAGCCGTGCGACTCCGGGGACAGCTCCCAGCGCACCCGCCCGCCGAACTGCGGGCTCGGCGCCGCCGGCACCCACGACCCCTGCCCGTGCAGCACCACGCCGGGCTGCTGGGCCAGCTCCGGCAGCAGTCCGTGCCCGGGCAGCACCAGGAACGACCAGCGGTCCCCCTGGTCCTTCTGCCGGGCCACCATGACCGGCCCGCGCGCTGCGACGAAGCCGTCGCCGAGCAGCGCGGCCCGGCCCAGCGCGCCGGGGACCTCCAGGACGTCGAAGGCGTACCCGGTCGGGAACAGGACGCTGTAGGGGTGCACGCGCCACCACTCGGCGACGGCCGCCGGCGACCGGCTCGGCGTGTTCGCGGTGGGGTGGCACGCCACGGTGCGGCAGCCGGGCTGGCCGCAGTCGAAGCGGCGCTCCCTGGCGTGCCGGCCCGCGTGCTGGCCGACCAGGTAGGCGCCGGGCAGCACGTGCCAACCGTGTTCGGCGTACCGGACGGCCGCTTTACGGAGTTTGGCGCGTTCCCAGGACCGCATGTGCTCCTCCTAGCAGCGGAGATCACTCGAAAGTGCGCACAGAACCACGTCGCGTCACCGGACGACGTGTGCGTCGTTGGCAATGGCAACGGGGTCTGCAACTTGCACTTCAGAACGTATGAGCACGAACGCCGGACGAACCGCACAAAAGGTGCGATTTCGGCCGAGCGGGTGACCTCCGGAGGTGAGCGGCGTGGATGAGCTGCCGATCGGGCGGCGCGTGGCCTACTGGCGGAACCGGCGCAAGATGTCCCAGCAGGTCTTCGCGGACCGGCTCGGGAAGTCGAAGAGCTGGGTCGACAAGGTCGAGCGCGGCGTGCGGCGCCTGGACAAGTTCTCGGTGGTCTACGAGATCGCCGACGTGCTCCAGCTCGACGTGCAGATCCTGCTGGGCAAGGACCCCGAGCGGCGCCCCGACAGCGTCAACTGCGTCGACCAGGTCGAGGTCGAGGAGATCCGCGCCGCCCTGGAGCGCTACGACCAGATCAGCGCCTTCTTCTACGCGCCGCCCGAGCCGCCGCCCCTCGCCGAGATGCGCAAGGCCGTCACCCACGCGTGGCTGAGCTACCAGCACGCGAAATACGGCATGCTCGCCCGGACCCTGCCCCGCCTGCTGCGGGAGGCCCAGGCCGCCGACACCGCCTACTCCGACGGCGGGCAGGGCCGCGAGGCCGCCCACCTGCTCGGTCAGGTCTACCAGATCGCCTCCTCGGCGCTGCGCAAGCTCGGCGAGCACGAGCTGGCCTGGCTCGCCGCCGACCGGTCGATCGCGGTGTCGCAGCGCGCCGGCGACCAGCTCCTCGCCGGCGCCGCCACCACCAGGGTCGCCCTCGCCCTGCTCGCCCTCGGCCGGTCCCGCCCGGCGCTGGAGATCAACGTCAACATCGCCAACCGGCTCGCCCCCGGCTCCGACGGCAACGACTGCGCACCGGAGCGCCTGTCGGTCTACGGGATGCTGCTGCTGCAGGGCGCGATGGCCGCCGCCCGCATCGGCGACGGCGCCACCGTCCGGGACCTGCTCGGCGGGGCGGAGGAGGCGGCCCGGGGGCTCGACGGCGACCACAACTACTACTGGTCCAGCTTCGGGCCGACGAACGTGAAGCTGCACCGCGCCGCCGCCGCCGTCGAGCTCGGCGAGGGGCGCCACGCGGTCGAGGTGCACGAGTCGCTGAACCTGGAGGCGTTCCACGCGCTGCTGCCGGAGCGCCGCGCGCACCACTACCTCGACCAGGCCCGCGCCTACGCCCTCCTCGGCGACATCGAGCAGGCCAGCGAGATGCTCCTGGAGGGCGACCGGCTCGCCCCCTCGGAGATCCGCTGCCGGCCGCTGGCCCGGGAGGTGCTCAGCGACGTCCTGCGGCGCACCCGCGGCACCCCCTCGGCACCCGTCGCTGAACTCGCCGAGCACATGAGCGTGGGGGTGTAGGGCGCGGGGTAGCACAATGCCCGCATGGCCGGTCATGTCCTCTACGCCGTGATGTGCGGATCGCCCGTCACGCAGCACGCCAGCAAGCTGGTGTCGCTCGCCCAGGCGAAAGGCTGGGAGGTCTGCGTGGTCGCCACGCCGGACGCCCTCAAGTGGCTCGACATCCCGAGCCTCATCGCCCAGACCGGGCACCCCGTCCGGCACCGGTACAAGTACCCCGGAGACCCTGACATCCTCCCGCAGGCCGAAGCCATGATCGTCGCCCCGGCCACCGTCAACACGATCAACAAGTGGGCCGCGGGCATCGCCGACACCCTGGCCCTCGGCCTCGTCGTCGAGGGCCTCGGCATGGGCCTGCCGATCGTCGCGGTGCCCTTCACCAACGCCGCCATGGCCCGGCACCCCGCGTTCGGCGAGTCGATCGAGAAGCTGCGGGCCTGGGGCGTCACCGTCCTCTACGGCCCCGACGTCCTGCCCCTCCACCCGCCCGGCACGGGCGAGCGGATCACGGACCGCTTTCCCTGGCATCTGCCCGTCGAGGCGCTCGGCCCGCCGCGGGTGGAGTAACGTCGCGCCGTGCTAGTCGCCGAACTCGTCGAACTCATCGAGCAGCGCTACCCGACCTCGTGGGCCGAGAGCTGGGATCGGGTCGGTCTCACCCTCGGGGAGCCGTCCGCGGAGGTCACCAGGGTCTTCCTCGCCGTGGACTGCGACCCCCGCACGGTCGAGGAGGCGGTCTCCGCCGGCGCGGACCTGATGTTCACCCACCACCCGCTGTTGCTGCGCGGCGTGTCCAGCGTCGCGCCCACCACGTACAAGGGGGCGATCGTCCACCGGATGATCAAGGCGGGCATCGCCCTGTACACCGCGCACACCAACGGCGACGTCGCCGCCCCCGGCGTGTCCGACGCGCTCGCCGCACGGCTCGGCCTCACCGGCGTCCGGCCGCTGGTCCCGACCGCCGACGACCGCGGCCACGGGCGCGTCGGCGAGCTGCCATCTGCGATGGCACTGTCGGACCTGGCCGCGCTCGTGTCGTCGGCAGTGGGTGATGTACGGGTGGCAGGGGTCCCCACGGACACGGTCCGGACGGTTGCCGTGTCCGGGGGTGCGGGCGACGCGTTCCTGGCCGACGCGGCGCGGGCCGGCGTTGACGCATACTTGACTGCGGATCTGCGCCACCACCCGGCGCACGAGCACCTGGCCAACGGCGGTCCCGCGCTGCTGGACGTCTCGCACTGGGCGTCGGAGCGGCCGTGGCTCGACGACGTGGCGGCGTTCCTGCGGCAGGAAGCCGGCCTGCAGACCATCGTGTCCGATGTGGACACCTCACCGTGGACGTTCACCTTGGAGGACCGCAACCAGTGAAGGCCGACCCAGAGGCTCAGCGCCGCCTGCTCGACCTGCAGGCGATCGACATCGCGCTCACCCAGCTCGCGCACAAGCGCAAGTCGCTGCCCGAGCACGCGGAGCTCGACCGGCTGGCCCGCGAACTGTCCACGATGGAGGACGAGCGCGTCCGCGCCCAGGTCGCCGTCGACGACCTCGACCGCGACATCAGCCGTCTCGAGCGCGACGCCGAGCAGGTCCGCGCCCGCAAGGACAAGGACCAGGCGCGGCTCGACGCCGGCACCGGCCCCGCCCGCGAGCTGGAGGCCCTGCAGCACGAGATCGCCACGCTCAAGCGGCGCCAGGGCGAGCTGGAGGACGCCGAGCTGGAGCTGATGGAGCAGCGGGAGACCGCGCAGGCCGCCCTCGACGAGGTCGCCGGCCGGCTCACCGAGACCCGCTCCGTGCGGGCCGCCGCCGAGCAGCGCCGCGACGAGGCCCTGGCCGGGATCGCCAAGGACGAGGAGTTCCGCCGCTCCGGCCGCAAGCCCCTCGCCGCGGACCTCCCCGCCGACCTCATCACCCTGTACGACAAGATCCGCGAGTCCAGCGGCGGCATCGGCGCCGCCATGCTCCGCCACGGCCGCTGCGAAGGCTGCCGCCTGGAGCTCGCCGGCGGCGACAAGGCCCGGGTCAAGGCCGCGGCCGCCGACGAGGTCGTCCGCTGCGAAGAATGCCGGCGCATCCTCGTCCGGACCGCGGAGTCCGGCCTGTGAAGGTCACGATCGAGGCCGACGGCGGGTCCAGGGGCAACCCCGGCCCCGCCGGCTACGGCGCGGTCGTTCGCTCCACCACCGGCGAGGTCCTCGCCGAACGCCTCGGCCGGCTCGGCGTCACCACCAACAACGTCGCCGAGTACACCGGCCTCATCGAGGGCCTCCGCGCCGCCACCGAGCTCGGCGCCGACGAGGTCGAGGTCCGCATGGACTCGAAACTGGTCGTCGAGCAGATGTCGGGCCGCTGGCAGATCAAGCACCCCGGGCTGGTCCCCCTGGCGGCGGAGGCGAGGGACCTGGCCCGCTCGTTCCGCTCGGTCCGCTACTCGTGGATCCCCCGCGAGCGGAACAAGCACGCCGACCGCCTGGCGAACGCCGCCATGGACGGCGCCTCCACCCCACCCGCCACTCCTGGCTCTCCCGCCTCTTCTGGCTCCGGCGCCTCTTCTGGCTCCGGCGCCTCTTCTGGTTCCGCTGCTGCTTCTGGTTCCGCCGCCGCTTCCGGTTCCGCTGTTGCGGAGGCCGCTCCGGTCGCGGGCCCCGACTCGCCGGGCCGCGCGGCCGCCCGCGCCGTCGCCGCCGCCGCGAACTCGTCTTCGTCCCGGGGCCCGTCTTCTTCCTCGGGCTCGTCTGCCGCTGGCTCTTCTTCCGCGGGCCTACCTTCTTCCGCGGGCTCGTCTTCCACGGGCCTGTCTTCTTCCTCGGGCTCGTCTTCCGCGGGCCTGTCTTCTTCCGCGGGCCGCTCTTCCTCTGCGGGCACCTCTTCTGCGGGCACCTCTTCGGGTGCGGGATCGGCCGGTCCTGCCCGCTCGTCCGGTTCCACGGACGCCACAGCACAGACGTTGGTCAATACGTCGGACGTCGATGCCGCACCCGCCGAGCCGGTGGCCCGGTCCTGGGCGCCGCCGTCGACAGGGTCGCCGTTGCGGATGCTGCTCGTCAGGCACGGCGAGACGCCGTACACCGCCGAGAAACGCTACTCGGGGCGCAGTGACATCCCGCTGTCCGACCGCGGGCGCGACCAGGCCGGTCGTGCCGCCGGCCGGATCCGGGACCTCGCCCCCGACCTCGCCGCCGTGGTCAGCTCGCCGCTGCGGCGGTGCCTGGAGACCGCGGCCGCCGTGCGGGGCCTCGTCGGCGACGTCGAGATCGTCACCGACCAGGACCTCGTCGAGTGCGACTTCGGCGAGTGGGACGGGCTGACGTTCGCCGAGGTGCGGGCCGCTTACCCGGCCGAGCTCGACCGCTGGCTCGCCTCGCCCCTGGTCGCGCCGCCCGGCGGGGAGTCGCTGCAGCAGGTCACCATCCGGGTGCGGCGGGCGGTGCGGCGGCTCCAGCAGCAGTACGCGGGACAGCGGATCGCCGTCGTCAGCCACGTGACCCCGATCAAGTCGATGCTGCGCGACGCCCTCGCCGCCGGCGACGCGTTCATGTACCGCCTGTACCTCGACCCGGCCGGCCTCTCGATCGTCGACTCATGGCCTGACGGCGGGGTCGCCGTGCGTACCGTCAACGACACCGCACACCTGAGCTGACGCCGGACCGCCTCATGGCGGGCGCCGCGGTGGCTCTGGTGCTGGCCTGCCGGTGCGGAAGGTCAGGTCAGCGCCCGGTACAGCAGGATCAGGCCGACGCCGGTGCCGAACGCCACGATCAGCCACTTCAGCACCGCCGACGGGAGCCGCCGGGCGAGGCGGGCGCCCACGTAGCCGCCGAGCATCGCGGTCGGCGCCACCACCAGCACGTCCACCCACTCGACCGGCCCGAACAGCGCGAACACGCACACCGTCACCAGCCCGGCGATCGCCGACACCACGTTCTTCAGCGCGCTGATCCTCGCCATCGACTGATCGAGCACCAGACCCAGCGCCGCGACCAGCATGACGCCGAGCGCGGCGCCGAAGTAGCCGCCGTACAGCGAACCGGCGAACACCATCGCGTGCAGGCTCAGCGTCCTGCGCGACGGCGACATGTCCCGCGGGTTGCCGACCAGCTTGCGCAGCCGGTCCTGGAACGCCAGGGTGGTGGCCGCCGCCAGTACCAGGAACGGCACCACCAGGTCGAACGCCCTCGCCGGCGTGATCAGCAGCAGCACACACCCGAGCGCCGCGGCCACCACCGACGTCGGCACGATGCCCGCCACCGTCCGCCGCGGCAGCTCGCTGAGGTCCATCCGGCTGCCGTACACCGAGGCGACGTACCCCGGGAACACCGACACCGAGTTGGTCACGTTCGCCGCCACCGGGCTCAACCCCGTCGCGATCAGCGCCGGAAACGTGATCAGCGACCCGCCGCCGGCGATCGCGTTGACCGTGCCGGCGGCCAGCCCGGCCCCGGACAGGAGCGCGATGTCTGCAAGGTTCATGGTGCCGCCTACCATAGTCATCACGACGGACGAGTCGACCGGGCGGCCGCGTCGGCACCTTCACCGGTGCCGCCGAGGAACGTCCGGGCTCCACAGGGCAGGGTGGTTGTTAACGGCAACCCGGGGCGACCCGCGGGACAGTGCCACAGAGAACAGACCGCCCGGCCCCTCGGGGCCGGGTAAGGGTGAAACGGTGGGGTAAGAGCCCACCAGCGCCCCGGGTGACCGGGGCGGCTAGGTAAACCCCACCCGGAGCAAGGTCAGACGCAGGCGTTCGAGGGCGGCCCGCCCGAGCCTGCGGGTAGACCGCTGGAGCCTGCCGGCAACGGCAGGCCGAGATGGATGGCCGCCCCCGCCCCTCCGGGCGAGGACAGAACCCGGCGTACAGGTCGACTCGTCCGTCAGTTACTGGTCACGGCACTTCTCGTGGCCTTTGAGCTGGTGTTTCGTACGTCAGTACTGGTCGATATCGGTCAATGCTGGCGGTCGTTCGACGGCCCAGCGACGGCCCAGACGGCCCAGGGACGGCCCAGCGGAGATCACAGGTCGACGCGTCCGGCACCGACTTTGGTCGTCTGCTCATGCCTCCACGACGTCGCCGGATGCTTGGACTGCATCGACAAAGCGGCGGAAGACCGGCCATGGGATCGCCCAAGAGCCGTGCATGGTCAGCGTCACGCGGTCGGAAGGACCCGGCACGAACGGTCCGCTCTCCGGCTGAGCGTCCGGGATCTGGACGTCGATGTAGTCGTTGCCCACGGCGTCCGGCTTGACCTCGTACAGCTCGTAGCACCACGAGTCGTTGTCCCCGAAGTGGAACTGGTTGACCTCATACTGCCGATCGTCGTGCTGCCAGACGTTGAGCGTCAGGGGCAGCGCGGTGGCCTCGGTGGCGGGGCCCCGGTCCTCCTCCATCAGGTCACCGCTGGACTCCACCAGGCCGATGAACTTCGTCAGGATCGGCCACGGCACCTGGCCGCCGGCGGCGCGGACGAAGACGTGATTGGCCGGCTTCGGTGTGAAGGGGCCGTCATCCGGAGTCGCGTCGGGGATGACGATCTCGAGGTACGGGCCTGTGCCAGGGGCTCCGGTCAGACCAGTCAGCTCGTACTGCCAAGCATCGTCGGGCCGGCTGTACCCGGAGCTGACCTCATACAGCTTGTCGTCGTGGAGCCAGACCTCCATCGCCTCATGATCGCAGAGCTGATCAGCCTTTGTCGTGGCACATTCGCGCGGCGGCAGGGGTGTACAGGGCTGGAGTTCTGCGCTTCCCGGGTTGCTTCCGCAACATGCTCCGACCCCGGAGAGGCTTCCCGTTGCGCAGGCTCCGCCCGGACATGCTGTGCCGGTGGGGCGCCATCACGTACGGACCGTTCGGTTGCCCTCGGCCGCTGGCGCCCTGCCGGTGCGGCATGGCTGCCCTTGGGTGCGCAACGGGAGGACTCGGAGCCCACCCCGGGCTTCCCGGCCCGCCGCAGTCCAGGGCGCGTAGCCCTGGCCGCCGGAGGCATACGCAGTCCCGGGTGCAGCGGCCGGAGGCCCTGCCCGCCGGAGGCAAGAGGCCGCCTCGCGCGGACCCGGCAGGGCGCGACGGCCTGGCCTGGCGACGGGGGCCGCCGCCGGCGTCGCGGTCGGTCGGCAGGATGTAGCTGGAGTTGATGCACGAGGCGTGACAGCGCTGGCCTGGCCCCGGTCTCTCGTCGTGAGATGGCCGGGGCTTCGGCGTGTCCGTCCGGGCTTTGCGCGCGGCCGGGACCGCCGCGCCGGGAGCGGAGCGGCAAGGCGCGGCGTGGCCCGAGCCGCGCGAGCGGCCCGTCAGGGCCGCCTTGAAGACGTATAGAAACTTCTCACCTGACAAGGTTGAGGGCTTTGTCGTACTCCGCTTGATCCGTTACAGGTTGACTTCACTTGATGGGTGACACTCCGCCGAGTGCTGGTGGAGTTGACCATGACGGAACAGCGGTA
>NZ_JBFAJA010000141.1:0-21546 GCF_040654975.1 Dactylosporangium sp. NPDC050588
GTCGCTGAACCATTTACCGGAGACCTCTTCAGATTTCGATCACCGCCACGCCGTGACTTCACCCGGCCTGCACAAATTTATGAAACGCGCCCTAGTAGGAGGCGGCGAGCGTCGCGAGGCCCGCGCCGACCAGTGCCACCGCCCAGACGGTGTCCAGGTTGACGCGGGCCAGCCGGGAGAGCCGCAGCCCCACCGTCTGGTAGACCACGAGTGCGATCGCGCCGGCGACCGTGACCATGGCGGCGGTGTGCACGCCGGTGGCCAGGAAGCCCGCCCACAGCGGATCACCGAGAGCCGAGGCGGCGTGGGCGTGCCCGAGACCCGGCGGCGGGTCGGCGACCAGCACGGGCACGAGCATCAGGCCGGCACCGTGGACGCTCGACATCAGAAACGACCACCCGGCCAGCTGCGCGGCGGACAGGTGCAGGCCCGGCGGGCCGACGTGCCGGCGCGACACCGCCCGCCACAGCCCGAAGCCGACGAGCACGAGGCCGCCGCCGATCGCCACGACCCGGGTCGCGACCACCGATTGCAGGGCGCTGACCAGGCCGGCGACCACGAAGATCGAGGCGGCGTGCCCGGCCGCGATCGGCGCGAGGGCCCGGAGCACCGCGGCCCGGCTGCGCTCCTGCACCCCGTTGGCGACCGCCAGCAGCCAGCCCATGCCGGGGTTGAGGCCGTGGAAGGCCCCCATCGCCGCGAGCAGCGCGATCACCGGCACGACCCCGGAGCCTAGCGCGCGTGTCATCCGGCCGGTGGACACCGGCCGGGTGGGCTTTCCGGTGACGTCTCATGCCGCCGGGGGCGGGGCCGATGGCACGCACGTCGCGGTCACCGACCCTCGAGGAGCACGGATGCACCCTGGAGCACGCACCATCTTCGGCCTGCTGATGGCGGCAGGCGGCACCCTTGTGGCGGTGAACCCGGCGGCGGCCGCGGCGGTCACCCCGGCCGCGCTGCCGCACAAGGTCGGCGGGTTCACCGAGCCGGCCACCCGGGTCAACGCGAAGTCGCAGCCCGGCGTGTACGGGACGCTGCCGGACAGCGCGAGCGTGAAGGCCGACCTGCCGGCCGTCGGCGACCAGGGCCAGATCGGCTCGTGCGTCGCCTGGACCATCGCCCACTCGATCATGGGCTACTACGCGAAGCGCGACGGCGGGACCGGCGCCCCGTACGCGCCGCTGTACCTCTACATGCGGTCGGTGCAGAAGGGTGGCGCGCCGAACGCGGGCCTGTCGCCGGAGAAGGCGCTGACCGAGGCCGCCGTCAACGGCGTCGACACCCAGGACGACTACCTGCAGGGCACCACCAACTACACGGTCCCGCCGACCGCGGCGGAGATCGCGAACGCCAAGAACTACAAGGTCTCCAGCTGGAAGACCCTGTGGACCGGCTCGGGCCAGGGCGCCGCCGGGCAGGTCGCGGTGGAGACCGCGATCGCCGCCGGCTCGCCGGTCGCGATCGGCATGCCGGTCTTCAAGGACTTCATGTACCTGACCGGCGGCGCGCTCTACCAGACGACCAGCGGCACGAACCTCGGCGGGCACATGGTCACCGCGTACGCGTACGACGCCGAGGGCGTGTGGATCCGCAACCAGTGGGGCACCGCGTGGGGCGCCTCCGGCGACGCGCACCTCGCCTGGGCGTTCGTCAACACCAACGTGCAGGCCGCATACACCATCTCCGGCGTGACCACCCCGTCGAAGGTCACCGTGCCCCGGCCGTCGGTGTCGACGCTGTCGCAGGTCCGCGGGCCGGTCACCGGCGGCACCGAGGTCACCATCACCGGCGGCAACCTGGCCACCGCCACGACGGTGAAGTTCGGCGAGACCGCGGCCCAGTTCCGCAAGGTCGAGACGAACGGCGTCACCAGCCTGGTCGCCACGTCGCCCGCGCACGCCAAGGGGGCCGTCGACGTGACCGTCGTCAACGTCGCCGGGGTCAGCACGCTGAACTCGCAGGCGCGCTTCCTGTACCAGCCGCCGCTGCCCGTCGTGACGAGCCTCAGCGCCGCGAGCGCGTCCGTCGTCGGCGGTGACGCCCTCACGGTCACCGGCGCCAACTTCGACGGCGCGACCGCCGTGCGCATCGGCGCCAACCCCGCCGCCAAGGTGAAGGTGCTGTCGCCGACGACGATCACCTTCACCGTGCCCGCGAAGCTCGTCCCCGGCATCTACGACGTGACGGTCGTGACCCCGTCCGGCACCAGCGCCACGGTCGCCGCCGACAAGCTCGCGATCGTCAACCCGCCCGCGCCGACCATCGTCTCGCTGAGCGTGACCAGCGGCCCGACCTACCTGCCCACCCCGGTGGTCGTCACCGGCACCAACCTCGGCGGCGTCACCGGGGTCAGCGTCGGCGGGGTGGCCGCCCTGTACCAGCGGGTCTCCGACACCCAGCTGAAGGTCACGATGCCGGTCCACGCGGCGGGCCAGGCGACCGTGCGGGTGACCACCGTCGGCGGCAGCGTCGAGGGCGTCTCGGCGCCGTTCACCTACGTCGCGCCGCCCGCGCCGGTCGTGTCCGCGGTGGCCCCGGCGACCGGCGGCACCAGGACATGGACGACTGTCGAGATCTCCGGCAGCAACTTCGTGGCCGTCGACAAGGTCACCTCCAACGGCGTCGCGGTCTCGTTCGTCAGGCTCTCCGACACCAGGCTCAAGGTGTACCTGCCGCCGCGCCCCGCGGGCCCGGTCCAGCTCCAGGTCATCACGAAGGGTGGCACCAGCGCTGCTGCCACGACGTCGACCTTCACCTACAAGGTCTGACGTACCCGCAGGAAAAGGCCGTCCCGCACCCGGGCAACCGGGGCGGGACGGCTTTGCCCGTCCCGGAGGTTGCATCCCGGTGCTGTCGAGATGAGTACATTTCCTCACCCGGATGAATCGTTTGATGGGGCATCGCCTCACCCGATCGACCGCTACCCTTTGCCGGACTTCGATCCTTGCTGGGGGTGAACCCGGGTGCGACGAATCCTTTTCGCGGTGGCCGCCGCCGGTGCGATCAGTGCACTGGGCGCCTGCACGGCATCTGGCCCGGAGGAGGTGCGCACTCCCGGACTCGCCGACCGGGGCGTCACGATGACCACGGTGAAGCCGGCCCGGCAGGACCTGACCAACAAGGTGAGCCTGACCGGCAAGGTGCAGCTGAGCCCGACGTTCGGCCTGGTCGCCCCGATCGACGGCGAGATCCGCTACCTCGACGTGAAGGCGTCGACGAGCACGCCGACGAAGCCCACCAAGGTCGCCAACGTCTGGGCCGGCGGCAAGGCCACCCCCATCGAGGTGCCGGCCGGCGCCGTCTTCAGCGGCCGCCTCGTCGACGACCGGTCCAAGGTGACCGCCGGGATGCCGGTGGTCTCGGCGAAACAGGCCGGCTACGGCGTGGTCGCGGACATCGAGGGTGCCCAGGCGTACCAGATCTCCGACCAGCTCGAGTCGGTGCAGGCGCAGATCAAGAACGGCCCGGGGCCGTTCCCCTGCACGGTCCTCGGCACGCTCGCCGCCCTGCCCGCGGGCACGATCCCGGAGCCCGTCACGCCGACGCCCAACCCGTCGGCCGTGCCGGTGCCGCAGCCGAGGGTCACCGGCCAGCAGCAGCAGCCTTCCGAGCCCACGGGCATGCGGCTGGTCTGCGTGCCGCCGGCCGACGTCAAGGCGATCAACGGCGCCGCCGCCACGGTCGAGGTGATCACCGCCCGCGCCGCGAACGTGCTGGTCCTGCCGGTCGAGGCGGTCGCCGGCTCGCAGGGCAAGGGGAAGGTCGACGTCGTCAAGGCCGACCAGACGCGGGAGACCCGCGAGGTGACGCTCGGGCTCAGCGACGGCAAGGTCATCGAGATCAAGAGCGGCCTCACCGGCGACGAGACGGTCGCCGTGCCCGGGCCGAACCTGCCGGCCGCCAAGAACAACGGCGGGGAGCCGATGCCCGGGTTCAGCAAATGAGCCCGCTCATCGAGATGGTGGGCATCACCAAGACGCTGAAGGGCCAGCAGGAGCCCCGGGTGATCCTCGACGGCGTCGACCTGACCGTCGACCCCGGCGAGAGCGTCGCGATCCTCGGCCGGTCCGGGTCGGGCAAGAGCACCCTGCTGAGCCTCATCGGGCTCTTCGACCGGCCGGACGACGGGCACTACTTCATGGACGGCCGCGACCTGGCCCGCATCCCGGAGCGGAAGGCCGCCGCCCTGCGCAGCGCCCAGTTCGGCTTCGTCTTCCAGCGCTTCTTCCTGCTCAAGCACCTGACCGCCGCCCAGAACGTGGCGATGGCGCTGGTCAACGGGCAGGGCTGGCTGCCGCGCCGGCACCGCCGCGCCCGCGTGCTGGAGGCGCTCGACCTGGTCGGCATCGCGCACCTGGCGAAGCAGCGCCCGGCGAAGCTCTCCGGCGGTGAGCAGCAGCGGGTCGCTGTCGCCCGGGCCCTGGTGCGGCAGCCGAGGCTGCTGCTGGCGGACGAGCCGACCGGCGCGCTGGACACCGAGACCGGCAACCTCGTCATCGAGGTCATGCGCGCCGCCACCGACCGCGGCTGCGGGCTGATCCTCGTCACGCACGACCACGCGCACGCGGCCAAGATGCAGCGCGTGCTGACCCTCACCAACGGCGTGCTGACGGCACCGGACGGGAGCCCGACGGAAGTGCTGACGGCACCGGACCAGAGGCCGACGGAAGTGCTGACGGCACCGGACCAGAGGCCGACGGAAATGCTGACGGCGCCGGGCTGGGGCGCGACGGAGGTGCCGGCATGATCCGGCTGTCGGGCCGGCTCCGGTCGGCGCTCATCATCGGCGGGCAGGGCATCAGGTCACGCAAGCTGCGCACCTTCCTGTCCATGATCAGCCTGTTCCTGGGCGTCCTTGCCGTCGTCACCGTCCAGGCCGGCGCGGAGACGGCGAAGACCCTGCGCCTCGCCGACCTGGAGTTGCACGTCGGCAAGGACGGCACCCGGCAGATGTACATCCCGCCGATGCCCGACGCGATGGACGCCGCCCTCACCACCGTCACGGGCAAGCCCGGCGCCGTCGGCATGCTGGGCTACCAGGCGATCATCGGCGAGCCGGACGTGCTGCCGATCAACCAGGGCGCCGCGCCGTTCGACAACAACGAGGGCGGCTACTACGGCCCGGGCATGCCGATGAACTGCGACCCGATGACCGGCATGTGCCGCCCGATGGAGCCGGTCGCGCAGCCGCCCCGCGGGCAGGCGATCGAGGTCGTCCTGCAGGGCCTGACCGGCGACGTCCGGCAGTTCCGCCCGTTCCGCCCGGTCAGCGGCGACTGGCTCGACTTCGGCGGCGACCCCTCCTACTCGCCCCGCCTGGTGATCAACAAGGAGGCGGCGAAGGGCTTCACCCGCTACCAGATCCCGGCGGAGATGCGCGTCGAGGGCGCGACCGCCAACCCGACGCCCCGCATCATCGGCGTCGTCGACGACGGCAACCCCCAGCCGACCGCCTACGTGCGGGCCGACGAGATGCGCAACTGGATGCCGAAGCCGTCGGCGAACCAGATGTACGGCCCGGGCCTGCAGCTGCTGTTCGCCCCCGGTGCCGGGGAGACCGAGGGACTGGTGATCCGCAAGCTCACCGGCCTCGGCGTACCGCAGGAGATGCTGCACGTGGAGACCATCAACGCCCGGAAGGACATCGCGGGCGAGCTGGCGATCATCCGCTGGATCTTCCTCGGCATGGCCGCCCTGGTACTGCTCATCGGCGTCGCCGGCATCCTCAACGTCGGCCTGGCGACCGTGGGGGAGCGGGTCGAGGAGTTCGCGCTGCGCCGGGCCGTCGGCACGCCCCGCTCCCTGCTGGCCGGCATCGTCCTGGCGGAGACGCTGCTGACCGGCCTGCTGACCGCGGCCGCCGCGATCGGCCTGGCGGTGGTGGCGCTCGACGTGGGCGCCGGGCTGCTGGGCTCGCGGGTGCCGCAGCTGCAGGAGATGACGTTCCCGTGGCAGGCGGGGGTCGCCGGCGTCATCGCGGGCCTGGTGGCGGGCCTGCTCGGCGGCCTGATCCCGGCCATCCGCGCCGCGCGGATCCCGATCGCCACGGTCATGCGGGCCTGAGCTCGCACAACCGTGGCGATCAGGCGAGGATCACGGAGCCCAGGGGTTCTCCACGGACCAGGTCGTGTCCTCGGTGAACGAGGTGGGGTTGTCCCACGCGTTCGGCCCGCCCGGCGTCGCCAGCCACAGCTCCGACGCCCGGTGGCGCAGGAACTGGCCGGGGAAGTTCCAGGCGGTCAGCCGCACCCCGCCGGTGCCCTGCTGGGCGCACCAGGTGGCGTCGGCCTTGAAGAGCGCCGAGTTGTCGTTCGGGTCCTTGCGCACCCGGTAGGCCTGGTGCCGCAGGTACTGGCCGGGGAAGTTGCGCGACTCGAAGGAGTAGCACGACGCGTCGGCCAGGCCGGGCACGATCCTCCAGGTCGCGTCCTGCTTGAGCAGCGTGCTGCTGTTGGCGTCGACGACCTCGGTGTAGCCCAGGCTGTTCTGGTGCCTGATGTACCGGGTGGTGCAGCACGGCGTCACGACCCGGAACGACCGGTACACGTTCGTCGGCAGCGTGGCCGGCGGCGGCGGGTTGGTCGAGGCGTTGATGAGCGCCTGGTTCGCCGCCCGGAACCGGGCCACGTCGACCTTCATCACCTGGCGGTCGTAGGTGAGGAAGCCGTTGCTCTCGTTCTCCACGTCGGTGATCTCGGTGTAGACCGACGCGGACAGGCCCGCCGGCATGCCGCCGGTGCGGAGCTGGTCGTACAGGCCGACGATGCGGTTGTTGAGGTTCGTGGCGTTGCCCTGGTCCTCGTAGCTGAAGCCGTTGCCGGGCGACCACTCGTGACCGGAGACGCGAAGCCCCAGGCCGCCGAACTCGCCGAGCACCGCGGCGCGGGTCGCGGTCGGCAGGGTGGAGCCGGGACCGACGTAGATGTGGTTGTCGATCACGTCGCCGTTGCCGCCGTCGACGGAGCCGCAGCAGTTGACCCCGCTCATGTTGTTGACCAGGCGCGACGGGTCGTAGGCCTTGACGTCGCCGGCGATGCGGGCCTGGTCGTACTGCCCCCAGCCCTCGTTCTGGTCGACCCACATGACCAGCGACGGCGAGCTGCGGTGCTGGTCGATGATGCGGTGGTACTCGGCCTCCCACTGGGTCCGCGCGGCCGTCGTCGGGTTCTTGCCGGTCGGCATGGCGGGCATGTCCTGCCACACCAGGAGGCCGAGCTGGTCGGCGTGGTAGAACCAGCGCTGCGGCTCGACCTTGATGTGCTTGCGCACCATGTTGAAGCCGAGGTCCTTGTGCGCCTGCAGGTCGGAGCGCAGCGCGGCGTCGGTGGGCGCGGTGTAGATGCCGTCGGGCCAGTAGCCCTGGTCCAGCGTGCCGGACTGGAAGACGAACTGGCCGTTGAGCAGGATGCGCAGCTTGCCGTTGACGCTGCCGATCGAGATCGACCGCATGCCGGCGTAGCTGCCGACCGAGTCCACGACCGTGGAGCCGCTCTTGAGGTCGACGCGGACGTTGTACAGGAACGGGTCGCTGGGCGACCAGCGGTGCGCGTTCGGCACCGGGACGCTGAACGCGGTGCCCGTCCCGCCGTTGGCGGTGCCGACCTGGGTGGTGCCGTTCAGGACGGTGGCGGTCACGGTGTGCCCGGACAGGCCGGCGCCCTGCACGTTGACCGACAGCGTGTTGTTGGACAGGTTCGGCACCAGGTCCACGCGGGTGATCCGGGCCGTCGGGGTCGGCTCCAGCCAGACCGTCTGCCAGATGCCGGAGGCGCCGGTGTAGAAGATGCCGCCGCCCGCGTGCGGGAGCACGTCGTTGCGGCGCTGCTTGCCGACCGCCTGGGTGCCCGCGTCGGTCGGGTCGTAGACGCCGACGATGATCGTGTTGGTGCCGCCGTTGAGCAGTCCCGTGATGTCGTAGGTGAAGGCGTCGTAGCCTCCACTGTGGACCGCTCCGGCCTGGGTCCCGTTGACCCACACGGTGGTCTGCCAGTCGACCGCGCCGAAGTTGAGCTGCACCCGGCGGCCGGCCCAGCCCGACGGGACCGTGAACGTCCGCTTGTACCAGAGCTTGTCGTTCTCCGTGACCTTGCGCTGGATGCCGGACAGCGCCGACTCCACCGGGTAGGGCACCCGGATCTGCTCACCGAACGTGGCCGGCGGGCTGGTCTGGCCGCTGCCGGTGACCGCGAAGTCCCAGATGCCGTTGAGGTTCTGCCAGTCGGTGCGGGTCAGCTGCGGGCGCGGGTATTCCGGCAGCGGGTTGGCCGTGGGCACCGAGTTGGTCCACGGGGTGGTCATCGGCGGCGTCTTCGGAGTCCATGCGCTCGCGGGGGCGGCCGTGGCGATCACGGTGCCCGCCGTGGCCAGCAACGGTGCCAGCGCGAGCGCGAACCATCTGGAGAGCTTCATACGAGTGGCTCCTCGAGGTATGCGTCAGCCCCGGTGGCGGCCGAGGCTGATCCGTGAGGACGCGAACGTCCCCACGGACCAACACATAACCTCACGATCCAACGAAGAGTGTCAAGAGTCACTCATCAATATCCCGCACAAGCGCGGGAAAGGACCGCACATTTTCCAACATCATGCGCCGATGAGTTCGAACTTCTCCCAGGGTCCGATCGTGTCGCGGTTCGCGATGAGCGAGCCGGCGCCGTTGTTCTCCGCGACGACGTACTTGCTGTTCACCGTCGCCTGCAGGCTCTCGCTGCCGTCGGCGTTGCGGATCAGGTTGAACGTCTCCCACGACCCGGCCGTGGCCCGGTTGGCGAGCAGCGGGTTGGCCCCGCCGTTCTCCGCGCAGACGAACTGACCGGTCGCCTTCGACTTCAGGGCCACCTTGCCGCCGCCGAGGTCGACGAGCTCGAACTGCTGCGCGGTGCCGATCGTCGCCGAGTTGGCGATGAGGGCCGTGGTCGCGTTCGCCGCCGTCACGTACTGGTTGTTCGTCAGCGACCGCAGGCTCACCGTCGGGCCGGTGGAGGTGGTCCCGGTGGTGAACGTGAACGCGTCCACGTCGAACAGGTAGCCCGTGCCGCCCTTGAACACCAGGTACAGCGTGGTGGCGCTCGCGGGGCCGGCGACCAGGTTGGCCGTCACGTTGGCGAACGTCTCCCAGCCGCCGGTCGGGGCGACCGTGGCGGTGCCGAGCAGGGTCCCGGTCGGCGAACCGGCCCGGACCTCGATCGTGCCGCCGGCGCCGGCCGAGGACACCCGCGCGGTGAACTGGGTGACGTTGTTCAGCAGGTACGGCGTGTAGGCGATCCAGTCGCCGTTCTCGATGAAGCCGGCGGTGTTGCCACCCTCGGCCGCGGCGTGCGGGGCGACCTGCACGCCCGACTGGCTGCTGTAGTGCTCACCCTGCCGGTGCTTCGGCTGCAGGGTGCGGATGACGTGCGTGGTCAGGCCGCCGTTGTCGGTGTACGCCGCGTCGAAGACGCCGTAGATGTTCGCCGACGCGTCGTGCTCGCCGTCCACCGGCACCGTGATCGAGCCGGTGCAGCCGGTCTTCGAGGTGATCTGGTGGGCGTGGCTGTCGTGCCCCAGCGAGTAGGTCATGCTGACCTTGGCGCAGTTGATCGTGCCGTCCTCGGGATCGGTGACGCTGATCGTGAAGGGCACCGTGTCGCCGAAGTTGAACAGCTGGCCGTCCGCCGGGGTCGTCAGCGTCACCTTGGGCGCGGTGTTGCCGACGGTGATCACCGTGCTCGCCGACCCCGTGAGGTTCGTGGGGTCCTTGACGGTGAGCGTCGGGGTCTTCGTGCCGTTGGTGGTGTAGGTGTACGTGGGGTTCGCGGCGGTCGAGTCGGTGGTGCCGTTGCCGTCGAAGTCCCAGGCGTAGGTGAGCGCACCGCCCTCCGGGTCCGAGCTGCCGGACGAGGAGAAGCTCACCGTCAGCGGGGCGGGGCCGGACGTCACCGACGCGGTGATCTTCGCCGTCGGGGCGCGGTTGCCGCCGCCGATGTACTCCACCCGGTACAGCGCCTGGTTGCCGCTGCCGGTGCCGTAGTCCAGCACGTACAGCGCGCCGTCCGGGCCGAACGCCATGTCCATGACCTGGGTGCCGGCCCACGGGAACGTGGAGATCTCACCGGGGGAGCCGTCGGCGTTGACCTTGATCGGCTTGATCCAGCGGCGGCCGTACTCGCCGGCGAAGAACTGGCCGTCGAGGGTCTGCGGGAACTTCACGGCCGAGTTGAGACCGGCGTTGTAGCGGTACACCGGACCACCCATCGGCGACTCCGAGCCGCCGCCGAACTCCGGCGGGGTCGAGTCGAACCCGTAACGGATCCAGCTCGGCTTGGCCGCGGGCAGCGTGGTCAGACCGGTGTTGCGGAACGAGTTGTTCGTCGGGCCGCCGGTGCAGTTGTACTTGGGACCGGTGGTGTTGGTGGCGAAGTTCCACTCGTTGTAGGTCTCGGCCGTGGTGTTCGTGCCGGTGCAGTACGGCCAGCCGTAGTTGCCGGGGCCGGTGATCCGGTTGAACTCGACCTGCCCGCCGGGACCGCGGTTGGGGTCGGCGGCGCCCGCGTCAGGGCCGTAGTCGCCCAGGTAGACGATGCCGGTCGGCTTGTCCACGCTCATCCGGAACGGGTTGCGCAGGCCCATCGCGTAGATCTCGGGACGGGTCTTCGCGGTGCCCGGGGCGAACAGGTTGCCCGACGGGATGGCGTACGTGCCGTCCGTGTTCGGCTTGATCCGCAGGACCTTGCCCCGCAGGTCGTTGGTGTTGGCCGAGGACCGCTGCGCGTCGAACTGCGGGTTGCGGTTGGTCACCTCGTCGATCGGCGCGTAGGAGCCGGACTCGAACGGGTTGGTGTCGTCGCCCGTGGTCAGGTACAGGTTGCCGGCCGCGTCGAAGTCGATGTCGCCGCCGACGTGGCAGCACTGGCCACGGTCGTTGTTCACGGTCATGACGATCTTCTCGCTGGCCATGTCCAGCGTGTTGTCGGCCTTCATGGTGAAGCGGGACAGGTTGAGGTGCCCCTGCCACGGCGCGAAGTCCGCCGCGGTGCCCGTCTTCGGCGCGTCGCCGGCCGGGGTGGACAGCGTCGGCGAGTAGTACAGCCAGATCCAGCGGTTGGTGGCGAAGCCGGGGTCGACGGCGACGCCCTGCAGGCCTTCCTCGTCGTGGGTGTAGACCGACAGCTTGGCGGCCTGCTTGGTGTTGCCGGCGGCGTCGGTGACGCGGACTGTGCCGTCACGGGCCGTGTGGATCACCGTGCGGTCGGGCATCACCGCCAAGGACATCGGCTCGCCGAGCTCGGCGCTGCCGAGGGCCAGCTGGACGTGCTGATAGTCGGAGGCGGGGAGGGGGATGGCCGAGGCGGCGGGCGCGTGGACGAACGCGGCCGCCGCGGAGCTGCCGGCGGCGAGCGTGGCCGCGGTGAGCAGCCTTCTCCACCGGCGCTGGGATGGTGCCATGCGGGGTGTCCTTCCTGGGCTGATGGGGGTGCCAGCCAGGCAAGACGCGCGCCGATCGCGCTACCTGAGGACCGCTCGCGACCGGGGCGCCGACCCTTTGCGCGCGCGGGCGGGAACTAACTGCGCGGTGGATGGCGGCCACCGCGTTAGTTATCAGAGCTAACTAACCACCGCGGCCCGCAAACGGCAATGCCGAGTTTTTCGAGATGCGGCATTTCTGCCGTTCTACGGAAAACTCATGGCAGTCGATGTGCACATTGAGAACCTCTGAGGTTTGTCGTTATAAAACCGTGACCTCGTGCAAGATTGCTCACATGTGGTAACCGTCACACGCGATTTTTGTCCGTCTTTACGCGCTTTGAAGGGTGGTCACGCGCTGGAAACGCTCCGGTAATCGATCACGGAGCGTAAGAATTCTGGACTTGAGCCGTTACCGGCGAGTAACTACGGGCCTTGTCCGCGCACGACGCAGGCGGCAACATCGTCCGCACGCCCCAATCCCCGGTTCCACCCCCTGCGTACGCAGGGCCGGCCGGGGCGTCGAGACACCCAGACCGGTGCGAGCGCCCGCAGTGACAGGAGCGCAGCACCGCACGCACCCCGCGACCCAAGAGGAGCTTCTCGTGTCCGTAGCTCAGGGCAGCGCGGTGAAGGGCCGCACGCGATGGAAGCGTTTCGCAACCGTCGTCGTGCCTTCCGCCTTCATCGCCGGCGCCATCGTCTTCGGCCAGGCGACCGGCGCGATCGCCGCGTCGTTCAGCGTCTCCGGCCAGCAGTTCAAGGTCTCCGCCGACAAGCTCGAGGGCACCGGCTTCGTCCAGTACGGCGGCCTCGCCACGGAGAAGGGCGGCAACCCCGCCAACCCGGCCGACCCGAAGAACCACTTCGTCGCGGTCTCGGGCATCAAGTCCGCCAAGCTCTACAACCTGTGCCAGTCGGTGAAGGTCCCCGGCCTGCCTGTCAGCATGGTGATCCACGCCGGTCAGGCCGCGGGCGCCCCGGCCGAGGCGACCGACCTGCTGATCGACCTGACGTCGCTCAAGGGCGACGCCACGTTCGAGAACATCCAGATCGGCATCGACGCGTCGGACCTGAGCAAGGGCGGCCCGAACGCCAAGGGCCTGCAGGGCAGCTTCGCCCAGCAGGCGGACAGCGTGGTCATCACCAACCTCAAGCAGGTCGCCTGGTCGACCACGGCCGGCACGTTCAAGCTGACCGGTCTCGACCTGAGCCTCTCCACCGGTGGCACCCCCTTCGAGTGCTTCTAGCCCCACCGCCTGGGCCCGCGGAGTCACACCCGCGGGCCCAGTTGTTTGTAGTCAGGCAGTCACTAGCTCCACGGGCTAGCGCCCGCGGCCGGCGGGGGGTTCCCACCCCGCGCCCCCCATGCGACGCAAGCGCCGCACTAGTGCTCTATTGCTGGAGGGCTCCGTGACCACTCCCCACCCTTCGCACGTCAAGCGTCGTGCTGGTGGCTTCAGCAAGTGGCGCGACTCGCGTCCCTTCTGGGGTGGGTTGTTCCTGCTTCTTTCGGGCCTGGAACTGTTCCTCAGCGCCAACCTGCAGCTCGCCCTGGAGGTCCACTTCGGACCGACGGGCTTCCTGTCCTACGTCATCCCCGCGATGCTGCTGCTGTGCGGCCTGCTGACCTGGCTGTCGCCGGCGCAGCGGCTGTTCTACGGCATCCTGGGCACCCTCACCGCGCTGTACTCGATCATCGGGCTCAACCTGGGCGGCTTCTTCATCGGCATGATCTTCGGCGTCATCGGCGGCGGCCTGGCCGCCTCCTGGTCGCCCGGGACCCCCGCGGAGCCCACCACCGCCGAAGATGACGACACGGCGACCTACGAGCCGGCGGAGCTCGACGACCTGCTCAGCAACGAGCCGGACGAGCCGGTCGGGCAGACCGGCTACGAGCGCCCGTCGCTGCGCAAGGAGACCGACGCCGGTCATGACATCGCTTATGACGAGCCGACCCGGGAGCAGCCCGTCCCCCGGCACTCGTCGGGGGTGTTGACCGACTCGCTGCCGATCTCCCAGCGCAGCCCGCTGCACGACGCGCCGTCCTACGAGGCGCCTTCCTACGGTGGTGCCGGCAGCGCCGACGACGAGCGGCCGCCGTCGGGCAACGACGACCTGCCGAGGCGGCGCGGGCTCGGCATCCCGCTGTTCGCACTGCTGCTCACCGGCACCGTCGCGGGATCGGTTCTGTTCGGCGCGGCCCACGGCGGCACGCCGGCGTTCGCGGCGCCGGCCACCTGCGCCTCCCCGTCGGTGAAGCCGAGCACCGGCACCCAGCCGGCGCCCAGCGGCGCGACGTCGGCACCCGCGCCGGCATCGCCGAGCCCGAGCCCGTCGCCGACCAAGACCGCGGAGGAGAAGCCGGGCCTGTTCGACTGGCTCGGCGACCTCTTCGGCGGCGGTGACGACAAGAAGGCCGAGACCACCGCGTCGGCGACCGCGGCCCCGCCCGCGGCGCAGGCGGAGACGACCGCGTCCCCGGTCGCGCCGGCCACGACCTCGACGGCGACGAAGTCGCCCTCGAAGGCACCGTGCCCGAGCGCGTCGGCCACCCCGAACGACAAGAAGGCCCAGGTCGCGGCCGGTCAGCCCTTCGTGGCGTCGGCGCCGTCCATCCTCATCGCCGACCAGATGACGATGGACAGCCTCGTCTACGACGGCGTGGCGGAGCTGACGAAGAAGGACGGCAGCAAGGTCAAGGTGCTGGCGTTCAGCATGAAGAACTCGGTGTCGACCCCGTTCGAGCTGCGGACCCCCGGAGCGCCGAAGCTGCTGCTGACGAAGAGCAGCAAGCTGACCGTCGAGGGCAACGTGAAGTTCTACACGTCGAAGTTCTCCGCGAACGTGCTGGGCATCCTGCCGCTGACCTTCACCCCGTCGTTCCCGCCGCCGCCGATCCCGCTGCCGGGGTACTACACCAACTGCAACATCGAGCTGGTCTACGTGCAGTCCAACGTCCTGCGGGCGCCCGGGCTGAGCATCGCCTACGCGTCCTGATCAGGTGGTGGGAGTCGATAGGTCACCGGGGTCTCCGACAACCTGATCGGGGACGCCACCGACCTGGCACCGTCGACTTCCACCACCGGCGCGAGCCCCAGCCGCTCCGCCAGCGCGATCCCCTCCGCCACCGTGTTCACCGGCCCGCACGGCACCCCCACCGTGTGCAGCAGCTCGATCCAGTGCGTTTTCGGCCGCTGTACCGTCACCGCCTCGATCCTGTCGACGAGGTCCTGCCGGTGCGCGACCCGGCCGGCGTTCGTGGCGAACCGGGGGTCCGGTGCCAGCCCGAGCGTCGCTGAGAGCCGCTCGAACTGCCGGTCGTTGCCCACCGCCACCGCGAACTCGCCGTCGCTCGCGCGCAGCGTCTCGTAGGGCGCGATGCTCGGGTGCCGGTTGCCCATCCGCCGCGGCACCACGCCGGCGTTCAGGTAGGCCGAGGCCTGGTTGACCAGCCCCGCGAGCAGGCTGGACAGCAGGTCCACCTCGACCCGCTGCCCCCGGCCGGTCCGCTCCCGGGCGTAGAGCGCCGCCAGGACGCCCGCGGTCAGCTGCTGGCCGGCGAGCACGTCCACCAGCGCGACGCCCACCTTCGTCGGCGCGCCCGCCGGGTCGCCCGTGATCGACATCAGGCCGCCGACCGCCTGCACGAGGAAGTCGTACCCGGGGGAGTGGTGCTGCCGGCCGAAGCCGGTGACGCTGGCGTAGACGAGCCGGGGACTGCCGATCTGCTCGTAGCCCAGACCGAAGCGCTCCATCGTGCCGGGGGCGAAGTTCTCCACCAGTACATCGGCCGCCGACGCCAACTCGAGCGCCTGTCGCCGGCCGTCGTCGGTGCCCAGATCCAGCGCCAGCCCGCGTTTGTTGCGGTTGACGGACAGGAAGTAGGTCGAGCGCCCGTCGGCGGCGAACGGCGGCCCCCACGACCTGGTGTCGTCGCCCGCGCCGGGCCGCTCCACCTTGACGACGTCGGCGCCGAGGTCGCCGAGCGTCATGGTGGCGATCGGCCCGGCGAGGACTCTGGAGAAGTCCGCGACGAGGATGCCGTCGAGGGGGCCCACGCTCTAGATTCTCTGCAGTGCGGCCCGCAGCGGGTCCAGGCCCAGCGAGCCGAGGTTGAGCGCGTCGCGGTGGAAGGCCTTCAGGTCGAAGGCGGCGCCCTTGCGGGCCCGGGCGTCGTCGCGGGCGGCGAGCCAGGCGCGCTCGCCGAGCTTGTACGCCGGTGCCTGGCCGGGCCAGCCCAGGTAGCGGTTGAGCTCGAAGCGCAGGCTCTTCTCCTCGACCCGGCAGTGCGCGCGCAGGAACTCCCAGCCCAGCTCCGGGGTCCACCGCTCGCCCGGCGCGAAGCCGAACGGGTTGTCGCGGGGGATCTCCAGCTCCAGGTGCATGCCGATGTCGATGATCACCCGGACGGCGCGGAACGCCTGGCCGTCGAGCATGCCGAGCTTGTCGCCCGGGTCGGCGAGGTAGCCCAGCTCGTCCATGAGCCGCTCCGCGTAGAGCGCCCAGCCCTCGCCGTGGCCGGACGACCACGCCAGGATCCGGCGCCACCGGTTGAGCAGCTCGGCCCGCACGTACGTCTGCCCGATCTGCAGGTGATGGCCGGGGACGCCCTCGTGGTAGACCGTGGTGACCTCGCGCCAGGTGGAGAACTCCTCGATGCCCTGCGGCACCGCCCACCACATGCGGCCCGGGCGGGAGAAGTCCTCGCTCGGCCCGGTGTAGTAGATGCCGCCGTCGGACGTCGGCGCCAGCATGCACTCGATCTGCCGGACCTGCTCGGGGATGTCGAAGTGCCGCCCGTGCAGCTCGCTCACGGTCGCGTCGGCGAGCGACTGCATCCAGTCGCGGAACGCCTCCTTGCCGCGGATCGTGCGGGCCGGGTCGGCGTCGAGCGCGGCGACCGCGTCGTCGACCGAGCCGCCGGGCACGATCTTGTCGGCGACGGTGCGCATCTCGCTCTCGAGGCGGGCGAGCTCCTCGAAGCCCCACGCGTACGCCTCGTCGAGGTCGACGGTGGCGCCGAGGAAGTAGCGGGAGGCGAGCTGGTAGCGCTCGCGCCCGGCGGCCTCCTTCTCCCGGCCCAGCGGCGCCAGCTCGCGGCGCAGGAACTCCGCGTGCGCGACGGTCGCGGCGCGGGCCGCCACCGCGTTGCGCGCCAGCTCCTCGGCGAGCGTGGTCTTGTGGCCGGCGCCGACCTTCGCGGCCAGGTCCGGGTAGAAGTTGTCACCCTCGGGATCGGCCCAGACCTCGCACTGCTTGGCGACCTCGATGATCTGCCGGGCCGGCGCGACGTGCCCCTGCTGCGCGGCGTGCAGCAGGGAGCGCTGCCACTGGTCCAGCGCGACCGGCACCTCGGCCAGGCGGTCGCGGACGTTGGTCGCGGCCTCCTCACCCTCGGTCGCCATGAGGTCGAACGAGCTCCGCACCCCGTGCAGCGGGCTGGAGATGACGTTGATGTCGCTGGTCATGTCGCCGGCCTCGAACCGCTCCAGGGCGAGCCCCAGGCGCTCCTGCATGGCCTCCCTGGCCACCCGCTCGCTCTCGCTGGTGGGCGTCTGCGCCGCGAGGGCGGCGAGAGTGCGCCGGTCCAGGTCGGCGAGGGCTGCGAAACCGTCGGGCGACAGGTCGGTCAACCTGTCGTCATACCCGGCCACTCCGACGAAGGTCGCCCCGGTCGGGTCGAGGGGCGCCCACTGCTCGACATAGCTGTTGGCGATGTCATCGATAGATCCCACGCGCCGACCCTACGGGACTGCGTCCTGCGCTGTCGCCTTTGTCGAGGCCAATTCGCAACTGGTGGACTGACCTGCGCCCAGACGTCCGAAATCCGCGCGACTTTTTGTTTTCGACGGGAGCAAAGTAAGGCCCATGACGTCTCCCGCTCCTGACGCGTCCCGCTGGCTCCCGGCCTTCCTGGCCGTCGCCCTGATCTGGGGCACCAGCTTCATGTTCATCAAGGACGCGCTGGTCGAGCTCGAGCCGGTGTACGTCGCCGGCTACCGGATCCTCCTCGGTGCGCTCACCCTGCTGATCTTCCTGTTCGCCCGCGGCCTGCGCCCGCCGCGAGGGCTCCGCCTCTGGGTCCACCTGTTCGTCTACGCGACCGTCGCCACCACGGTGCCCTTCACGCTCTTCGGCTACGCGGAGCAGCGGGTCCCGTCGGTCCTCGCCGGCATCTGGAACGGCACCGCCCCGCTCACCACGCTCGTCGTGACCCTGGTCGCGATGCGGTCCGAGCGCCCCTCCCGGCGGCAGATCCTCGGACTTCTCGCCGGTTTCGCCGGTGTACTGGTGGTCCTCGGCGTCTGGAACGGGGTGGGCGGCTCGTCGCTGGCCGGCCAGCTGATGCTCCTCGGCGCGGTCACCTGCTACGGCATCGCGTTCAACTACACCCGCTGGCTCATGAAGAACTTCGAGCTGTCAGCGCTGCAGCTGTCGGTCGGTCAGCTCACCATGTCGACGCTGCAGCTGCTGGTCGCGGCGCCGCTGATCGCCGGGGCGCCGCCGTCGCCGCTGTCGCACTCGCCACGGGTCTACCTGGCGGTGGTCGCGCTCGGCGTGTTCGGCACCGGGATCGCCTTCGCCCTGAACAACCACGTCGTGCGCACCGCCGGGATCACCACCGGCTCGATGGTGACCTACCTGCCGCCCTTCGTCGGCGCCGTGGCCGGCGTCGTCGTCCTGCACGAGCACCTGACCTGGAACCAGCCCGTGGGCGGCATCATCGTGCTGTGCGGCGTCGGCATCTCGCAGGGGCTATTCGTGCGATTGGGCCCAGCTCTTAAGGTCGGCGGCCGGAAGCGTGTTGACGATCCGGTCGAGCGGCACCCCGCAGGCGACGGCGCGCGCGCAGCCGTTTGACAGCCAGTCGAGCTGCCCGGGCGCGTGCGCGTCGGTGTCGATCGAGAATCTGCACCCCGTCTCGAGCGCGACCCGCAGCAGCCGCTTCGGCGGGTCGAGCCGCTCCGGCCGCGAGTTGATCTCGATCGCCTTGTCGTGCTCGACGGCCTTCTCGAAGACCTGCTCCGGATGGAACCGGCTTTCTGGCCTGGTGCCACGACCGCCCGTGATAAGGCGCCCGGTGCAGTGGCCCAGAATGTCCAGGTGCGGGTTGGCCAGAGCGGTGACCATCCGGCGGGTCATCACGTCCGGCTCGTCCTTCAGGTTGCTGTGCACCGAGCCGACCACCACGTCGAGCCGCTCCAGCAGCTCGTCGGTCTGGTCGAGCGAGCCGTCGGCGAGGATGTCGACCTCGATGCCCGTCAGGATCCGGAACTGCATGCCCAGCTCCGCGAAGCCCGCGTTGAGGTCGGCGACCACGTCGAGCTGCTCGGCGAGCCGCTCCGCCGACAGCCCCCGGGCCACCGTCAGCCGCGGCGAGTGGTCGGTGAGCACCAGGTATTCGTGCCCGATCGCGGCCGCCGCCAGGGCCATCTCGTCGATCGGCGACCCGCCGTCGGACCAGTCCGAGTGCGCGTGACAGTCACCGCGCAGCGCCGCCAGCATCGCGGCGGTCGCCTCGTCGAGGTCCTGCCCGGCGGTCGACTCCAGGCGGCGCAGGTAGACCGGCTCCTCGCCGGCGAGCGACTCGACCACGCACCGGGCGGTCACCTCGCCGACGCCCTGCAGGTCCTTCAGCGTGCCGTTGCCCGCCCGCGCGGCCAGCTCGCCCTCCGGCAGCTTCGCCAGGGTCGCCGCCGCGCCGCGGAACGCGCGCACCCGGTAGGTCTTCTCGCCGGCTCGCTCCAGCAGGAACGCGATGCGCCGCAGATCGGCGAGCGGATCCCTCATGCCCTAGAAGGTAGTGCTCCTCGACGGCCGGTGCGTGACCACCGTCCGTGTCCTCGTCAGTGTCGCGAACGGGTTGGCGAACTGCAGCACCAGCGCCTTGTGCCGGGACTCCGGCCGGCAGGTGATCATCAGCAGCTGGTCGCCGCCGCGCACGTCCCAGAACGTGCCGTCGTGCACGCCCGCCGTGATCACCCCGTCGATGTGCAGCGCCCCCGGCCGCAGCCGCTTGGCCACCGCCGGCGCCTCGGACCGCGGCACGATCCTGATCGAGGCGATCTCCTCGACCGGCACCTCGACCCTTCCTGTCCCCGTCCACCAGCTGTCCAGCCCCTGCGGCTCGATGACCAGGGCCGTGTCGGTGACCGTCAGCTGCAGGTTTGTCGGAATTCTCATCAACGCGACCGGCCCAACCGTCATCAGACCCAAGACCGTCGCGAGCGCCAATCCGGTGCTCATAACCGCGAATGTACGCCCGTCAACGTTTCGCGTTGGCCGTTTCCGAAAATCATGACCGTTGGGAGTTGACATGCGAACGATCGACTGGATCGACGACGCCGTCGTCCTCATCGACCAGACCCTGCTGCCCGCTGAGCTGGTCCACCTCCGCCTGTCCACTGTGGATGAACTGGTCGACGCCATCAAACGCCTGGCCGTGCGCGGCGCACCGGCCCTCGGCGTGGCCGGCGCGATGGGCGTCGCCCTGGCGGCCGCCTCGTCCTCCGACCCGACGGTCGTCCGCGAGCTGGTGCACCGCCTGGCCACCGCCCGCCCGACCGCCGTCAATCTCGCCCGCGGCGTCGACCGCGCCGCCGCCCACCTGCCGTCCTTCCCCGCCGTGCTGGCCGAGGCGCTGCGCGTGCGCGACGAGGAGATCCATTCCTCCACCGAGATGGCCCGCCGCGGCGCCGACCTGGTCACGTCCCTCTGCGGCCCGTCCGCCCGCCTCCTGACCCACTGCAACACCGGCGCCCTGGCCACCGTCGTCGGCGGCACCGCCCTCGCCGTCGCCTTCGAGCTGCACCGCCGCGGCACCCTCGCGAGCGTCACCGCCAGCGAGACCCGCCCCCTCCTGCAGGGCGCCCGCCTGACCACCTGGGAGCTCGCCCGGGCCGGCATCCCCCACCGCCTGTCCGTCGACTCCGCCGGCCCCTTCCTCATGGCCCGCGGCGAGATCGACGCCGTCATCCTCGGCGCCGACCGCATCTGCGCCAACGGCGACGTGGTCAACAAGGTCGGCAGCTACGCCCACGCTCTGGGCGCCCGCGCCGCCGGCATCCCCTTCATCTGCGTCGCCCCCGAATCCACCGTCGACCCCTCCACCCCCACCGGCGCCGACGTGGAGATCGAGGACCGCGGCCCCGCCGAAGTCGTCGGCACCACCGCCCCTCCAGCCACCCCCGCGGTGAACCCCGCCTTCGACGTGACCCCCGCCTCCCTGGTCACCGCCATCGTCACCGACACCCGCATCTGGTACCCCACTTCACCCCGCCCGCCCCACCACGCCACCGATGCCCCACGCACCGCCCCCTCGCGCCTGCCCCACCCCGCAACCCACCCGGCACTCGAGCAATGACCACAAGTCGCACGCTTGCGTCGTCGCACAGGGACATCGCAGTGTGCGTTCATGCGTAGTGAAGCGCCGAGCCTGCTGCCGCTGTTCTGCTCGCGGCATCAGGCCGAGCCGCTGACCTGGCTCTACCTGCACCCGCACGACGAGTATCCGGCGACCGGCCTCGCAGCCCGTCTCGGTTGACCCGCTGTCGACCCTGCATCGCGAGGCGCCGCGCCTCGTGACCGCGGGCTTGATCCATGACCGCAAGGTCGGCCGGACGCGGCTGCTGCGGGCCGCCACCGAACACCGCGTCGCGCACGCCCTCAGGCAGCTGCTGTTGCTCACGTTTCGGACCGCAGACGGTGGTCGGCGAAGCGTTCGCCGACGTGCGTGACGTGCGACGCGTGTACATCTACGGTTCCTGGGCGGCACGGCACGACGGCCAACCGGGAGCCCTGCCCAACGACGTGGATGTGCTGGTGGTGGGTACCCCCGCGCGTGCCGCCGTCTACGAAGCGGCGGACGCCGCACAGGACCGCCTCGGCCTTCCTGTGAACCCGACGATGCGATCGCCGCGGCAGTGGCAGGATGCTTCGGACGCCCTCGTTCAACAGATCAAGGCGTCGCCCTTGGTGACAATCATCGACCGTGATGCCACCGACTAGCCCCAACGCCGTTCAGTTAGGTGGTTCGGTGGGTTGTCAAGGGTAGGGGTTGATGATGTCGATGCTGGTGGTGGCTTGGTAGCTGTGCCGGTCGAT
>NZ_JBFAJA010000142.1:0-21116 GCF_040654975.1 Dactylosporangium sp. NPDC050588
AGCAGAAGCGGACCGGCGGCACCATCACCACCGCCAACCACTTCAACGCCTGGGCGAGCCTCGGGCTGAACCTCGGCCAGCACGACTACCAGATCCTCGCCACCGAGGGCTACCAGAGCAGCGGCAGCTCCAGCATCACGGTCAGCGAGGGCCCCGGCCCCGGCCCGACCACCACGTCGCCGCGGCCCTCGCAGGGCACGTCGAGCCCGCCGCCGGGCGGCGGCACCTCCGCGTGCCAGGTGACGAACTCCTTGAACGCCTGGAACACCGGGCTGACCGACAACATCACCATCACCAATACGGGCACGACGCCCATCAACGGCTGGTCGCTGCGGTTCAACCTCGCTGCCGGGCAGACGATCACGTCCGGCTGGAGCGCGACGTACTCGCCGAACAGCGGCCAGGTCACCGCGACCAACGTCAGCTACAACGGCTCCCTCGCGCCGGGCGCCTCGACGACGATCGGCTTCCAGGCCAACCACACCGGCAACACGGGCGCCCCGAGCGGATTCACCCTCAACGGCGCCACCTGCCGCTGAGGTTCCAGGGCCGCGCCGGTTCCCGTTCCGGCGCGGCCCGCTGCATGCCTCGCGCGTTCAGCGGGTCGCCGGCGGGACGAGCAGGGCCCCGGCGACGGTGTCGACGTACCAGCGCTGGAAGCGCTCCGGTGGCCACCCCCGCTGGCGGACGAGCCAGTCGTAGTTGCGCACGTCCATGGCGAGCCACAGCACGTCGGCCGCCGTGCCGGCGGTGTGCTCCGGCCGCAGCTGCCCGGTCGAGGCCAGCTCGGCGGCGAACATGCCCATGCCGGCGCGGCGGTCGTCGGCGTTCTTACGCCAGATCGCCGCGGCCTCGGCGTCGGCCGTCGCCGCGGCGGCGAGGGCGAGCATCACCTGCGCCGTCCGGGCGTGGGTCTCGGCGAGGTGCCGGGCGTAGCGCTCGAGCTTGGCCCGAGCGTCGGGCAGCGCCTGGATGTCGGCGACGAACTGCCGGTCGGGCAGTGCCACGGGTTCGTCGTCGCCCGCCACGCTCACGTCGACCAGCGCGGACAGCAGCGCCTGTTTGCTGCCGAACACCTTGTAGACGGTCTGGATCGCGACCCCCGCCTCGGCCGCGACGGCGGTCAGCGGCGTGGCCGCATAGCCCGGCTCGACGAACAGGACCGCGGCGGCCCGCAGGATCGCCCCGCGGGTCTGCTTCGCCTGCTCCTGTCGGTGAGCCGACTCGTAACGCCGCTTGACGGCCATCGGGCGAGTGTAGTCCTCTATTCGTTAGAGCTTCACTCTACCGAAGGAGTCGTCCGATGTCCGCATCCCCCGCGCAGGGCGCCCGGGTCATCTTCATCCCGCCGCCGGCGTACTACGCCGCGGGGCTGGCGGGCGGCATGGCGATCGACAGCGCCGTCACGGCGCCGCTCGGCGTGCACCCCGCCGTCGGCGTCGCCGTCGCCGTGCCCGGGCTGGCGCTGGCCGCGGCCGGCGTGGCCGCTGTCGTCCGCCACCGCACCACGATCGTGCCGCACCACCCGGTGTCCACGCTGGTCACCGGCGGCGCCTACCGGCTGTCCCGCAACCCGATGTACACCGGCCTGGCCGTCGTCTACCTGGGCCTGGCGCTGCTGTTCGGCTCCTGGTGGCCCCTCGTCCTGCTACCGCTGGTGCTGCTCGCCGTGCGTCTGCTGGTCATCCGGCCCGAGGAGCGGTACCTCACCGAACGCTTCGGCCAGACCTACACCGACTACCAGTCCCGCGTGCGGCGCTGGCTCTGACCGCTCCCGGCCTGCGTGAACCCGGCCGTCAGGGCGCCTGGTGCAGGGTCACGAGCAGCTCCGACAGGGCGGCCGGGTCGCAGGCGCCCAGCGGGATGCGGCGGGCCAGCTGGAGATGGTTCGACCAGGCGTCGTCCACCCACAGTTCGGTGATCTGCTGCTCGTCCGGGTTGTTCATGCTGTACGTGGGGACGCCCGGCGAGATCTCGGCGACCAGGGCGAGGCCGCCGGGCAGAGCACGGGCCAGCTGGGTGTGCGGGCGCTGCGACAGCCCGTTGCCCTGCCAGCCGCCGCGGTCCAGCAGCGCCACGATCCGCTCGGTCGGCACGGGGCGGAGGCCGGTCATGCTCGTCGCGGCGCGCTGCGCCCCGGTCAGCACCACCACGGGCCGGCCCAGCTGCGGAAACGGCGGCAGCAGCTCGTAGTCCGCGACGACCCGCGCCCAGCGTTTCAGGTCGCCGCCCAGGTCCGCGGGGTGCACGATGCCGAGCATGCCGTCGGTCGTCGCGGTCGCGTCGTCGATGTCGGCGAAGCTGCCGTCCTCCGCGACCCGCAGCGCCCGCACCAGCCGGCCGGCGGTGTCGTGCTCGCCCCACAGCAGCCGGCGGGCGAGCGGCCCGAGGATCGGGTGCGGCAGCAGCACCTCCCGCACGTGCCGGGCCGGGCGGAGGCGGCGGGCGAGCATGTCGCGCTGCAGGCGCGCGGTGTGCGCCGCCGCGGTGGCCCGCAGGTCCTTCTTGTACTGCAGGAACTGCTGGTACGCCTCGGGGTTGGTGTCCTTGGTGCCCGGCTTGGGCGGCCGCGCCAGCCGCTTGCCGCTCTCGTCGACCGCGAACGCCGTCAGGTGCTCGTCGGCGACCACGGTGAACGCGCGCGGCCCGTAGTCGAACGTGACGCCGCTGTCGAGGCCGTGGGTGACGGCGAGGCGGTCGGCCAGCTGCGTCACGGACAGCCCGCGCCGTGCCGCCGCCTGCGTGAGGTACGCGGTGGCGCGGTCGTTCGTCGGCCCGCCCGACATGTTCTCCTCGATCGCGAGCAGGTGCCGCAGCGACACGTCGGTGCCCACGGTCGCCAGCACCGCCAGCCCGTCGATGGCGCGCGCGTAGCGGCTGCGCGGCGGCCACGACCGCACCAGCGGCGCGAGCACGTCCATCGTGGTGTCGTCGCCGACGTGGGCCTGCGCCAGCACCACCCACGCGTCCGCCGCCTGCATGCCGTCGGCCAGCCAGGCGTCCAGCAGCGCCCGCCCGAAGGCGGCGAGGCTGCCGCGGTCACAGTCGGCGATGAGCTTCTCCGCTTCCGGTTCCGCGGGGTGTACGAACGGCTGCGGCGCCTCCGCCGACTCCACGGCCAGCGGCACCGCGCCACCGTCCGGCGCCGGGTCGCCCGGTGCGGGTTCGGGTGCCGCCTCGAGCCGCGACCAGGTCAGCGCCCCCAGGAGACGCTTGACGTCCTCCTGCGGCATGGCTTCGCCACCGGCCAACCGGATCTCCGGCAGCGACCACGCCCGCACCTTCCGGGCCGGCGGCGCCGCGCCCGTTGCCACGTCGTACAGCGCGGTGACCGTGCCCGTGCCGCACCGCTCGACGGCCTCGACCACGATGCCTTCGTGGCCTGTCGCGGCCAGGTGCCGCAGCGCGTCCTCGGCCTGCTGGCGGGGCCTGCCCGGGCGGCCGGCCGCGGCCGGCGCCAACACCGCCGCCGCCGACCGGGGGTGCCGCTCCAGCCACATCCGCGCCCACAACCGCGCCGAGCCGAGATGCCGCAGCCACCCGGCGACCAGCGAGGCCACCTCCGGCCCCCGGAACGGCAGCACCAGGAAGCCGAGCCGGTCCGCGTTCGTACTCACGTCGCGCAGCACCAGCGGCCACGCGTCCAGCTCGAACCGCGCCACCGCGACCCGGTCCACGTCGATCTGCTGCCGGTGATGCAGCAGCGCCAGCGACTTGCCCAGCAGCGCCCGCGCGGACGACTCAGGCCCGCGGACCAGCAGCCACGACTGCTGCGCCGGGGTCAGGTCAGACAGCTGGTCGGCGCCCGCCACCGCCGCGGCCCAGTCGTCCTGCTCCCGGCCGTGCTCCAGCGCCGCCGCCCGCGCCCACCACCGCTCCCGCTCCCCGTCCTCCCACGCCATCGCCATCCCGGTCGGCTCCGCACGGACCAGCCCCTCGACCACCACCGGCTCGCCCGCCGCCATCACGCCTCCCCAGGAACGCACCGGTGCACGACCGTACCTCCCCGCCGCCGCGGACGGCTGTACGCCCCCTGACCTCGACCAGCCGCTACAGTGCGCTGGTGCCGATCTTGGAAATCTCCGACCTGATCGTCCGGCACGACCCGGCGACCGGTGCGCGGCTACCGGTGCAGCGCGACGACGTGCTCACGGCGCTGCGCGCGGCGGGTGGACCGGAGCGCCGGGCGTGGTAGCCGCGGTGCTCGTCGCGATCGCGCTGGTGGACGCCGCGCTCGCCGGGTTTCGCGCCGCGACCGGACGCAACGGCCGCATCCGCAAGCGCGCCTTCTACCGCACGGCGATGCGGCGCGGGCTGGTCGCCGGCGCCGCCGTGCTCGGCGGGCTGACCGTCGTGCTCGGGGCCGTGTTGGTCACCGCGCCGGATCCGGGCACCCGGTACGCCGAGCTCGCCCGGACCGGATCCGCCATGCTGTGGATCATCGGCCCGTTCGCCGCCGTCGTCCTCGTCACGCTCGCCGGCTACGCGGTCCTGCCCCGCCGACCGGCGACGTTCCTCATCCTGCTCGGCCTCGGCCCGCTGACCCTGCTGCGCCCGTGGGTGACCGTCGCCGCGGGCGCCACGGCCGCCTGGACGGCGCCGAACGCACCGGCAGCCGCCTGCGCCGTCCTCGCCGTGGCCGGCGTGCTCACGGTCGAGCCGTTGGTCCACCGCCGCTGGTACCGGCAGCCCGCCTGAACTTCCCCGGCGGACCTGTCGATCCGGCGGCGTCCCGTCCGACCTCTGAGTAGGAACCGGCACCCGCGCCGGCCGACCCGACATCGGAGGTCATCATGTCCGCGACCGTCACCACCACCCGCACCTCGACGACCGGCTCGCTCGTCGGCACCGGGCTCGTCGCCATCGCGCTGGCCAGCGGCGCCACGACCGTCGTCGCGGCGGCCGGGAACGCGGCCGGGATCAGCCTGGACGTCGGCGGCGCGCCGATCCCCGTGTCCGGGTTCGCGATGCTGACGGCGTTCTTCTCGCTGATCGGGCTGGCGCTCGCGGTCGTCCTGTCGTACAAGGCCCGGCGGCCGCGGCGCGCGTTCGTGCGCACCACCGTGGCGCTCACCGTGCTGTCGCTCGTGCCGGACGTGACCGCCGACGCCGCCACCGCGACGAAGGTGCTGCTGATGCTGACGCACCTAGTCGCCGCAGCGATCGTCGTGCCCGCGATCGCCCGCCGCCTGAGCGCCTGAGCGCTACGGCTCGGCGGGGAGTGCGCCGGTGCCAGCTCCATCCCGGCGCACCCCGCCGGCACGACCACACCGCCGGCGGCAGGTTCGATCATGGCGTAGTGCTACGGGTCTATCCTCGGGGAATGACGGGGGAAGTGCTCGCGTCGCTGGGGACCGACGCCGATCATCGGGACGTGGAGCGGGTGCTGCTCGCGGACGGGTGGGCCTGGTGCGGCACGGGTGACTGGGCGGTCGCGCTCCGCTCGCCGGACGGCGGGGTCGTCGCGCGGATCAGCCCGTTCGACCCGACAGGACCGTACGCCGCGGCGCTGTACCGGGAGGCGGCCCACACCCGGCAGGTCCCGGTGCTGTTCGCGCATCGTCGCCTCGCCGGCGGCGGCGACCTGCAGGTGCTCGAATGGCTGCGGCCCGTCGGCGGGGACGAGGCCGCCGCCTTCCACCGCGCCATCGCCGCCCGTACACCTGACGTCGCCGCGCTCGTCGACGTCGTGCGCCAGGTCCACGACCGGGCGTGCGCGGCCCTGCCGTGGTGCGGGCCGCTGGACACCAACCCGGCCAACGTCATGCGCGCCGCCGACGGACGGCTCGTCCTGGTCGACCCGTACTACGCCGACGGCCCGAACCTGTACGCGACCGCGGCCGGCGACCCGGACCGGGTCGCCGCCCTCATCCCGGAGTCCGAGCGGCGCTTCATGACCGAGATCCCCCTGGCGGGCTCCGGCCCCTGGCTCCCCGAGGACCGGGAGGCGATGCGCGCCGCCCTCGCCGCCGCCGACGCCCGCACCTGACCGACCGCGGCTCTACCCTTGCCGGCGGACCATCTCGGCGATCCACACCGGCGCGAACGGGGACGTGCAGTTGGGCGGCGTCGGGTAGTCCTTGAGGACCTGCAGGCGCTCGCCGATCGCGACGGCGCGGGCGCGGTGGTCGGGGTGCTCGATGCCGATCTGGGCGAGGCAGTGGTTCATCGCCCACTGCAGCCGGTCCGGGGCGTCCTTCATGTGCGCCTCGATCGTGTCGAGCAGCGCGGCGAGGTCGAGGCCGGCGGGCCGCTTCGCGACCCGGTCGGTGGTCAGCGCCCAGCCGCCGCTCGCGACGACCGGGTCCTCGTCCGCCAGCCAGGCCACCCGTAGCGTCTCGACGGCCGGGTGCTTCTTCACCACGTAGCCGACGAGCCAGTCGTGCACCTTGGGTGCCCGGGCGTCGCGCAGCATCGCGTCGAGTTCGTCGCCGGTGAACGCCTTCGGCCGGCAGATCAGCAGCGCCAGCAGGCGGGCCGCCGTGTCGCCGGTGCCCCACAACTGGACCGCGAGGTCCTGTTGTGTCTTGAGCCGCTTGGCGACCGCCCGCAGCTTGCCGAGGTTCACACCGTGGTCGTCGCCGTGCTTCTCGTTCACGGCGCGCGCCTTCGGGTCCTCGAGCGCCGCCAGCTCGGCCAGCACCTCGGCGACCGTCGTGTCAGCCATCGCGGCGACCTCCCAGTCCGGGGGCCGGCTTCACGCGGCTCAGCCACGCCGCCGCCTCTTCCGGCGGGAGCGTGCCGTCGACCCGCAGCAGCGGCGTCATCAGCGGGTACTGGCGTCCGGTGTTCCAGCTGCGCGGGTACGGCTCGGGGTCGAGCACGACCACCCGTACCCCGTCGAGGTGCGGGATGTCGGCGGGCGTGCCCTCGTTCCAGATCCACTCGCCGTGGGCGTCGGCGAGGTTCCAGTTGCCGCGCAGGCCGCCGGCGGGCTGCAGGTCCTCGCCGGTGCCGGCGGCAGCCACCTCCACCGCCGTCGGCGGCCGGCCCGGGAGCAGGCCCTGGGCGGGGTCGCCGATCAGAGCCGCGGCGAGCAGCGTGTGCAGCTGGAAGTTGTCGCCGATCCCGCCGATCGTCACGCGGAACCCGCGGCCCGTGCCGGCGAAGCCTCGGTCCAGGACCAGCAGCGGCTCGTCGTCGAGCACCCGCAGGAGGCCGCCCAGCCAGGACGGTGCGCCGTGCGTCTCGGCGACGCCCTCGACCGCCGCCGTGAGCCGGTCCCGCTGCGGGAGCGTCGCCCGTACGCCGGCGCGCTGACACAGGTACACCACGGGCTGCACCAGATCGTCGGCGCAGAACCACGCCTGGACGAGCACCGCCGCCTCGCGCTCGTCGAGGCCGTGTCCGCCGCCCGGACCGGTGAAGCGCTCCAGCGTCGCGTCGATCTCGTCGTCCGCGCCGGGCGAGGGCGGCTCCCCGAACGCGGCCCGGTGCAGCCCGGCGAACCGCGCCGCCGCCTCCATCGCCGCCGCGGCCCGGTCGACGAGCGCCGGCACGACCACGCCGGGGTCGGTGCCGAGGCCCGCCATGGCGCCGACCAGCGGCGCCAGGTCGCCGCCGATGAAGAACGGCAGGCGGCCGAGGTACGGCCCGATGCGCACGAGCGCGGCCTGCACCTCGTCGGGGGTGGCGCCGGGCACGGCACCCGCGATGCCCGGCATCGCGGCGTTGAAGCCGTCGAGATCCTGCCCGTCCAGGGCCGCGAGCAGCGCGTCGACCTGATCGGCGAGCGTCGCCTTCGGTGCATCCATGCCAGCGATCGTAGCGACCGCCGCCGTGGGCTGGGCGTTCTCCGCTGCTGCAATGGTCAGCCGGCTCGCGCAGTCCCTGACCTTCGGCCTTCTCCGGCGCGCCTCGACCGAGCATGATGATCAAATGAATTCCAACCAGCGGCCGGCGGCTTCGTCGCGGGCACAGGAGGCACGCGCATGACCGCGCCGGCGACATTGCTGCTGGAGGGGCTGCACCGGGCCGGACTGCGGGACGTCGACGCCGTGGAGCCGGCCGGCGGCGGGCTCGCGGCGCTCGCGGGCATCGCGACCCGCCGGGACGGTCCGCCGGTGTTCGTGAAGGCCTTCGCCGACGCGCCGGGCGACGACGTGTTCGAGACCGAGGCCGAGGGGCTGGCCGCGCTGCGGGAGCTCGGCGGCCTGGCGACGCCCGACGTGGTCCTGGCGGGCCGGGAGTTGCTCGTGCTGTCGGTGCTGGCGCCGAGGCCGGGCGGCGAGGCGTTCTGGGAGCGGTTCGCGCACGCGCTCGCCGGGCTGCACACGGGCACGACCCAGGCCCGCTTCGGCTGGCACCGCGACAACTGGCTGGGCCGCCGGCGGCAGCGCAACGCCTGGGACGACGACGGTTTCGCGTTCTTCGCGCAGCACCGGCTGCTGCGGTGGCTCGGGGAGCCGCGGGTCGACGCGGCGCTCGGACCCGCGGACCGGGTGGCGCTGGAGCGGCTCTGCGACCGGCTGCCGGAGCTGCTGCCGGACCGGCCCGCCTGCCTGACGCACGGCGACCTGTGGGCGCAGAACGTCATGGCCACCCCGGACGGGCGGCCCGCGGTGATCGACCCGGCCGTGTCGTACACGTGGGCCGAGGTCGACCTCGCCCACGTGTGGTCCACCGCTCCCCCGCCCGAGGCGCGGCGGTTCTTCGAGGTGTACGCGGAGCTGACCGCGCTCGACGCCGGCTGGCCGGACCGGATGCCGATCATCCAGCTGCGGCAGCACCTCGCCGTGCTGGCCCAGTTCGACGACGACTGGGGCGCGGCCGGCCACATCCGTGCCACCCTGGCCCCGTTCCGGACACGCACCTGACGACGGGCGCCGATTTGCACATCGGTTGATCATCGGAGCAACCTTTGGGCCGGCCGCGGTCGTCATGTTCGCCGCGTCGCCGTCGTCCGGAAGGGGTGTTTGTTGTGGTGCCGTCGATGGTGGAGGGGCGTTCGCTGAAGCAGGCGGGGCTCACCGGGCTGTACCTCGGCGTGTTCGCGACGGTCTGGTTCAGCGTGCCGAAGTCCGACGGGTTGCTGCGGACGCTGCTGGTGATCGGCAGTGTGGCGGGTCTGGCCACGGCGGTCGGCGGCATGGCCGTGCTCGGCCGGGCCAGGCGGGAGCCGGCGGTGGAGCGGGACCGGGCCGCGGACCGGCGGTATCTGCTGATCGTGGTCGCCGAGTTCGCCGCGGCCGGGCTCGGGGCGTGGCTGCTGGCCGTCGCCGGGCCGCGGGAGTACATCCCGGTGCTGGTGTCGGCGGTGGTCGGGGCGCACTTCTTCCCGCTGGTGCCGGTGCTTCGCGACCCGCGCCTGCGGGTGCTCGGCGCGGCCGTCTGCGCCGTCGCGGCCGCCGCACTGGTCACCGGCCTCACCACCGCCGTGGAGGCGGGACTGGTGGCGGGCGCCGGGACCGGCCTGGCACTGCTCGCCTACGCGATCCCGACCCTCGCCGGCGCGCTCCGGCGCGGCTGAAGCACGACCGCACACCGAACCGCCCGGCCGGGCGCTGAACGGTGCGATCCGGGCGGCCGGAGCGCCGATAGTGAGCGTCATGCATGCCCGGGTACGGTGTGGCCATGAGCGACGCGGTGGTGGCTGACGGTGTTGTGGTGCAGGTGGTCGAGGTCGGCGGCGGGCGGGAGATCTCGTGGGGCGACAACGCCGTCGAGCGGCTGCGGGACCGGCTCGGCGACGTGCAGTCGGCGGTCGTCGCCGGGGTGCGGGCGGTCGCCGCGAACGTCACGCCCGACCTGTCCGGCTGGGAGGTCGCGGAGCTGCAGGCGAAGTTCGGCGTGACGCTCACCGCCGAGGCCGGTGTCGTCGTGTCGCGGGCCACGACCGGTGCGACGTTCGAGGTGACCGTCACGCTGCGGCGCAAGCCCCCGGCGGAGCAGGCGGACGCGGCCGGCGGCCAGACCGGATGATCGACGGGCGCATCGTCGCCGGTGGCAGGGATCTGGGCAGCGGGTTCGTCCTGACGGACCGGATCGTCGCCACGGCGGCGCACGTGGTGCGGGACCGGCCCGCCGAGGACCTCGAGTTCGTCACGGCGGCCGGTGTACGGCTCCCGGTCGAGGCGGTCCAGGCGGAGCCGACGCTCGACGTCGCGACGCTGCGGGTCGCGGAATCGCTGGCGATCGTGCCCGCGCTGACGCACGCCGTGCTGCGCGCCGACTGGCGGGTGACGGCCCGGCCGCGGGGCCACGACGCGCAGCTCACGGGCACGGTGACCGCCACCGACCACCTCATCGTCAACCAGGGCGGCGACGAGATGACCGTGCTGCAGCTGCACGTGGCGGAGGCGCTGCACGACTACCGCGGGTACTCCGGCAGCGCGGTGACCGTCGACGGGGCGGTCGTCGGCGTGCTGGTCGAGCAGGTGCGGGAGCGGGTCGAGGGCGGGCGGGCCGCGAACGTGCTGTACGCGGTGCCCGTCGCGCACATCGTGCGCAGGTTCCGGCTCGGCGTGGCGGTCGGCCGGTCGGACCGGGCGCTGCCCGTACACCAGCTGCTGGACACGGCGTACTTCGACCTCGACCTGCTCAAGACCGAGATCCTCGAGGCGATGGCCGCGGCCGGCGGGCGGTTCCTCGCGTTCGGTGTCGACGCCGGCGAGCAGGCCGTGGTGGAGAACCTGTGCGCGTGGCTGCGGCAGTACGTGGGCGAGATCGCCCGGCAGCACTGGCTGGATCTGAGCGCCGAGCTGCACTCCGTCGACACCGCGGTGCGGGCGGTCACGCGATACACGGGCGTGCTCCGGGCACGCAACGTGATCTGTCCGGTATCGGTACGGGGCACACCGGCCGCCGACGTCGCCGAGCTCACCCGGCGGGTACGGGAGGCGTACGGGCAGCCGAAACGCTGGTGCATGCTGTTCCTGCTCGGCGTGCCCGACGGCGGGTTCCCGGACGGGGTGACCGCGCTGCCCCGGCCGCGGTTCGCGCACCGCGACGTCGAGCGGTGGGCGGCCCACGTGACCGTGTACAAACGCTGGCCGCGGCCCCTGGCGGCGGCGTGGACGAGCGACATCGTCGCCCGGATCGGCGAGGACCTCGACGTGCGGTACACGTACGAGGAGCTCGCCGAGTGCATCGACCGCGTCCGGTTCCAGCCGGACGAGCTGCGCGGCTACCTCGAAGACCTCGAAGACCAGGAGGCCTGATGCTCACCCGCCACAGCGTCGACACGTCGCTGCGCTTCGACCGGCTCGCGGAGCTGCCGGACCGGCGTGACATCGAGGCCGCCGGTTCGTCCGGTCCCCAGCCGCGGTTCGAGTCGCGGCAGCGGGAGCCGTACCGCGCCTCCGCCGAGCTGGAGGAGGCGGTGAACGTCGCGATCGCGCTCGGCCGGCCGCTGCTGCTGCAGGGCGACCCGGGTGCGGGCAAGACCCGTCTCGCGCACGCCGTCTCGTTTGCCCTGTCGCTGCCGCTGGAAGAGGCGTACATCAAGTCGACCAGCCGGGGTCAGGACCTGCTGTACGTGTACGACGCGGTGCGCCGCCTGTACGACACCCAACTCGGCCGCGGCGTCGGCCGCCGCCTCGGTCGTTCGGCCCCGGACGAGCGTGACTACGTGCGGCTCGGGCCGCTCGGCCGGGCGATCGTGCGCGCCGGGCACGGCCGCCGGTCGATGGTGCTCATCGACGAGATCGACAAGGCCGACATCGACTTCCCCAACGATCTGCTGCGCGAGCTGGACCAGCTGGCGTTCGACGTGCCCGAGGCGCACGGCGAGCGGCACGCGGTGCCCGCCGACCGGCCCGACCTGCGGCCCGTCATCGTCGTCACCAACAACGAGGAGAAGGCGCTGCCGGCCGCGTTCCTGCGCCGGTGCGTGTTCCACCACGTGCGGTTCCCCGACGCCGCCGCCGAGCTCGACGCGATCCTGACCCTGCACGGCATCGGCGACGTCCAGCTGCGCGCGGAAGCGATCGACACGCTGCTGCGGCTGCGGGCCCTGGACCTGGCCAAGAAGCCCGGCCTCAGTGAGCTGCTCGACTGGGTCAGCTACCTGCAGGCCGTCGGCGCGCGCCCCGGTCACGGCCGGCTGCCCTTCGCCGGCGCCCTCGTCAAGCAGCACTCGGATGCGCTGCGGCTGGAGCGCTGAGCCGTGCCGCCGTTCGTCCACGCGCTCATCGACCAGCTGCGCCGGCGGGGCCTGCCGCTCGGCGTCGACGACTGCGACGCGCTGCGCCGCGCCCTCGCCGCCGGGTTCGGCTGGACGTCCGGCGCCGCGCTGACGGAGCTGTGCGTGACGCTGTGGGCGAAGACCGCGGCGGAGGCGGACATGGTGCGGGCGGCGTTCGCCCGGATCGACGCTCCACAGTGGACTCTGGCGGCGCCCGCCGTCGTTCTTGAGGCGGCATCGTCGCTCACCGCCGCCGCCCCGTCCGTCGCGGATGGCGCGGCCGCCGAGCCGGTCGGCGCCCCGTCGTCGCCTCCGCCGGTCGCCGCACCGAACCGGGACCTTCCCGCGGCTCCTCCCGGCACCGGGCGGATCGACACGACGCTGGTGCTGACCCCGCAGTACCCGCTGACCGAACGCGAGATCGTCCAGGTGTGGCGCGGGCTGCGCCGCCCGACCCGGCACGGCCCACCCGTCGAGCTCGACGTCGACGAGACCCTGCGCCGCTCGGCGCGCCTCGGCGTGCCCGTGCCCCCGGTCCTGGTGCCGGCCCGCCGCAACACGACCCGGCTGTTGCTGCTGGTGGACCGGCAGGGCTCGATGGCCCCGTTCCACCGGTACGTCGAGCACGTCGAGCAGGCGGTCCGGCGCGCCGGCCGGCTCAGCGCGCTCACCGTCGTCTACTTCCACAACACGGCCGGCGCGGCGGATCCCGCACTGCTGTCCGCCGTGCCGGACCCGTTCGACCCGTCGCTCGACGCGGTCCTGCCGTCCGTCGAGCCGCTGCTGGACGGCACCGTGTACGGCGATCCCGCGCTGACCTCGCCGCTCCCCCTGCGCGAGGTGCTCGACACGGTCACCGCGACCACCGGCGCCGCCGTCATCAGCGACGCCGGCGCTGCCCGCGGCACGCTGAGCCCCGCCCGGCTGCTCGACACGGTCGCGCTCGGCAAGGCGCTGCGGTCCGCCGCGGGCGCCCTCACCTGGCTGAACCCGGTCCCGGCGGCCCGCTGGCGGCGCAGCACCGCCGAGCAGGTCGCCCGGCACGTGCCGATGTTCCCGCTGACCCGCGCCGGCATGTACCAGGCGGTCGACGTGCTGCGCGGCCGCCCGTTCCCCGTGCCGAGGCCGCTGTGACCGCCGGCTCGTGGGTGCGCTCCTCCCCCGTCGCGGCCGGCCTCGCCGCGGCCCGGTCCCGCCTGCCCGCGGGCGCGCTGGAGCTGGCCTGCCACGCGGCGGTCCCGGTCGCCGTCGACGCGGGCCTGCTGCACCTGCTGCGCATCAACTTCTTCCTCGACCCGCCGGCCGTCCTGCCGTTCGAGGCCGAGGCCGCCCTGCTGCTGTCGCCCGTGTTCCGCGAGGTCGGCGAGGACCTGTACGAGATCGACCCCACCCTGCGCGACGCGCTGCTCGCCTCCCTCGTGGCCCGTTTCGGCCCCGAACGACCGGCGCGCGTCGCGGTGCTGCTGGAGCAGTACACCGACCAGCACCCGACCTGGCACACCCAGCCCGAACTCGAACACGCCCAGCGCCTCACCGCCCTGAACCTGGTCGACCCCGCCCGCGCCGCCGACTGGCTCGCCGCGAACCGCACCTCCGCCGGCGGCCCCGCCCTGACTCGCGAGTGGTTCATCGCCATGACCGGCCGGCTGCGCCCCCGCACCTCCCTGCAAGAGCGGACCGCGGCGGCGCTCTCGGCGACGGACACGAGCTCGCAGCAGCGACGGGCAGTGGCCCTCGCTCAGCTCGGCGAGCTGGCCCTGCTGCCAGGCGCCGACGTCCGGTCCATCGCGTTACGGCTCGAGCAGATCACCCGCTACGAACCGCCCACGCTGCGCGACTTCGCATCCGACATCCTCGACACGGTGAAGCGCCTCGTGCCTCCCCCGCCCCGCCGCCCGATGGTCGAGGAGTCCGCCGGCAGCTACCAGGACGCGTCGTTCCCCCAGCTGTACAGCATCGACCCGCCGACCTTCGACCCCGTCGCCGCGTGGGCACGACCGGGCGATCTCACGGTGCCGATCGGCACCGGCCCGGACGGCCGCCCGGTCCTGCTCGACCTGCGTGACCGGTCCGAGGGTGGCGCCGGCCCGCACGGGCTCATCGTCGGCGCGACCGGATCCGGCAAGTCGGAGCTCCTGCGAACCCTGATCATGGGGCTCGCCGTCACGCACAGCCCTGACGAGCTCAACATCCTGCCGATCGACTTCCGCAGCGAGGCCACCTTCGCCGCGCTCGGGCGCCTGCCACATCTCGCTGGTCTCGCCATGCGTCTGGGGGACGAGCTGTCCCTCGTCGACCGGTGCAACGAGGTCCTCGCCGGCGAGATCAGCCGCCGGCAGCAGCCGGCCGACCGGCCCCGCCCGCGGCTCCTCGTCGTGATCGACGAGTTCGACGCGCTGCTCGCCACCGATCCGTCCCTCATGGCGACATTGGCCACGATCGGCGAGATCGGCGCCGCCCTCGGGATCCACCTGCTCCTGGCCAGCCAGCGGCACCTGCCAGGCCAGCTGCACGGCCTCGACCCACACCTCGGGCTCCGGATCAGCTTGCGCACGTCCTCCGCCTCCCAGTCGCAGGACGTCATCGGCACCCCGGACGCGTCCGCGCTCCCGTCCGGCGCCGGCCACGGCTTCCTGCGGACGAACGCAACCGACCTGCACCGCTTCCGCGCCACCTACGTCTCCGGCACGTACCCTCCGCCACCGCCGTCCTGGGACGACGTCCTCGACCCGTTCGGCCGCCCTCCGTCCGACACGTTGCTGGACGTCCTTGTGCGGGCCATGGACGGCCGGGGTGGCCCGGTGCACCAGGTCTGGCTCCCGCCCCTGCCGAAGCAGCTCGCCCTCGGCGACCTCCCGGCCGACGGCGTCGTCATCGGCGAGGTCGACGTCCCCCGCGAGCACCGCCGCACACCGTTCACCATCGACCTGTCCGGCGGGTGGGGCCACGTCGCCATCATCGGCGGGCGCCGGTCGGGAAAGACGACCGCTCTTCTGACGGTGGTCACCGCCTTGACCCGGACGATGCGCTCGTACCGCGTGTTCTGCATCGGCGGGGCGCTCGGGTCCCTGATCGACCTGCCCGTCGTCGTCGACGTCTTCGAACCGTGGGACGACCTGGTGCCGACGACGATCGCGGCGCTGCGGCGCCACCCGTCGCCCGACACGGTGCTGGTCGTCGACGGCTGGAACAGCGTCCGTCAGCGGTATCCCGATCTCGGTGAACTGCTGCGTGATCGCCAGACGGTGATCGTGGCGACCGACGAGCGCTGGAACCGGTTCGACGAGGCCGACCTCGCCGACTTCGGCACGGTGATCGAGCTCCGCCTCGACGAACCGGAGACCTCCGAGATCTCCGCCCGCGACGCCCGGCAGCTCTGGCGCGACGAGCCCGGCCGCGCCCTGACCGGCGATGGGCTGCGCCTGCAGATCGCCCTGCCCATCGGCGAACTCGGCGGCTCGCACGAGGCCTTCGTCCGCGAACTCGCCGCCACCCGCGTCGCGGAGTCTTCCCGACGGGTCCGGCTCGGCACGTTCGACGACGGCACGGAGTTCGCCGTCGACTTCACCGCCGACCCGCACCTCCTCGTCATCGGCGGCGGGCCTGAGGACCGCCTGACCCTCCGCCGGGCGGTCGAACGGCAGGTCACCGGCGAGATCGTCGGCCCGGAGCAGGCGGAACGCGTGGCCGGCGAGCTGCGACGGGCGACCGGTGGCCCCGACCTGTGGGTGATCACCGACGGCGACCTGACCGCCCTGCGAGACCTCCTCCCCGACATCCGCGACCCGCGCCTGCACCTCGTCGTCTTCGCCGCGTCCTACGGAAGTGACCCGGTCGTGTCGAGGCTGACGTCCCTCGCCGTCCCGGTGATCGTCCTGACCACCGACCCCGGCACCGCCGAACTGCTCGTCGCCGGCCGGCCGCCGCGCCGGTTCGCCCTCGATCAGTTCCGGCCACCCGCGGACTGGACCGAAGTCAGCTACACGGCCGAACCGTTCGCGGCCTTGTACGGAATCGATCTCTCGCACTTCGACCCGGTGCAGGCCTGGGACACGCCCGGAGGGCTCACCGTGCCGATCGGCACCAACGCGGACGCGCGCGCGGTGCTCCTGAACCTGCGCGACCAGAATGACGGTGGCACAGGCCCCCACGGAATCATCGTCGGCGCGGCCGGCTCCGGCAGGAAGGAGCTCATCCGGACGCTGATGCTCGGTCTCGCCGTCACCAACAGCCCAGCGGTGGTCAGGATCCTCCCGGTCGACCTCCACGGCGGCGACGGATTCTCCGGGCTCGAGGCACTTCCCCACCTCGCCGGGCTCGTCCTCGGCACCGGTGACCAACCGTCACTCGTCCAGCGGTTCGAGGAGGCCGTCCGCGGCGAGATAGACCGCCGGCAGGATCCTTCCACCGGGCGGCAGCCTCGGCTGTTCGTCATCGTCGACAACTTCAGCGAGCTGCACGCCGCGCAGCCGGCCGTCATCAACACGCTGCTCAGCATCTGCAGGGTCGGCCGGTCGCTCGGCATCCACCTGATCCTGAGCACGGAGCGCCTGCGCGAGGGGCCGCTGCGCGGGCTGGACGCACACCTGACGTTCCGGATCGCGCTGCGCACGGTCACGCCCGCCGAGTCCACTCTCGTCATCGGCAATCCGGACGCGTCCGACCTGCCCGCCGAGCCCGGCCACGGCTGGTTGCTGACCAGGCGCGACGGCCGGGTCCACCGGTTCCGCGCCAGGCCGTTCCCCACCACCGTCGTCCCGCGGATGCGGGGCTTCGGAGACGGCGGCCACCAGATCTGGCTGCCCCCGCTGCCCGAGGTGGTCGCGCTCGGTGACCTGCCGGCCGACGGCGTCACGATCGGCCTGGTCGACCTGCCGCGGGAGCACCGCCAGGCGCCGCTGACGGTCGACCTGTCCGGACACGTCGCGATCGTCGGCGAACGCGGCAGCGGCACCACGACCGCCTTGCAGACCGTGGTGCTCGCCCTGGCCCGCCGGGGCGAGCCCTGTCATGTGTACTGCCTCGGTGGCGGCCTCAACACCATTGCCGGCCTGCCGTTCGTCGGCGGCGTCTTCCACCGCGACGACGACCGGGGACTGCGCCGGCTGGTGGCCTTCCTCAAGCGCCGCCCGGCCGGCGAAGGCCCGCCGGTCGTGGTGGTCGTCGACAACTGGCGCAGGGTCATGCGCCACTGTCCGGAGATCCGCGACCTGCTCTTCCTCGGCGATCACGTCCGCCTCGTGACGACCTGCCCGGAGTGGGACGGATACCGATCGGACCTCGCCAGCATGGACACCCTGGTCGAGCTGTCGTTGGAGGACCCCACGACGTCACGGTTCTCCGTGGACGACGCCCGCCGGATCCAGCTGAGCCGCCCGGGCCACGGCCAGACCGACGGCCGTAGGCGGGTCCAGCTGGCGGCACCGATTCGAGAGGTCGGCGGCAACCATCATGCCTATGTCGGCGAGCTGGCAGATGCCTGGTCCGGCGAGTGGGCGCCGCGTGTCGAGCCGGATCTGCGGTTGCGCATCGGCGTGTACGAGGACGACGGCAGTGCGGCAGTGCTCGACTTCGCCCAGAATCCCCATCTGATCATCGAAGGAACCGGCGCCGTCGTCGAGCGGTTCCTGGCCGTGATCGCCGACTGGGCCGACGGCTACCTGTTCCGCGGCGGCGCTGCCGACGTGCTGGACCTCCGCGACATACTCCGCAGCCGCCAACCGAGTCGGACCGTTTCGGCTCAGGATCTGCTGATGCGGACCTGGTGGACCGGGGCGGAGATGTGGGTCGTCACCGGCGAGGTCGGTCCCGATGCGGTCGGGCCGATGGAACCGGTGTTGCCGTTCCTGCCCCAAGCCCACGATCTCGGCTTCCACCTCGTGCTGGCCAGGGATTCGACGCAGGATGAGCCGTCCCTTGCCGCCCGGCAGCTGGCAGACCTCGGCACGCCTGCCGTCGTCTTCACCGACGCCGCGGTGACGCTCGACGGGCGGCCGGTCAGGCTCGACGTTCAGCGTTCGTGAACCACCTGGCCGTCGATGAAGACGAGGTCGACGGCGGTGTCGTAGAGCTTGGCGCCGGGTTCGAAGGGGTCGCGGTCCAGGACGACCAGGTCGGCGGCCTTGCCGACCTCGATGGAGCCGGTGACGTCGTCGGTGCCGTTCACGTACGCCGAGCCGAGGGTGTACGCGGTCAGGGCCTGCTCCAGGGTCAGCGCCTCGCGCGGGAGCATCGGGACCTGGGACGTCGGCCAGTCGGCCTCGGCGGAGACCGGGGGTTCGGTGCGGTGGACGGCGACGTGGATGGCCCACCACGGGTTCGGGGTCGTCACGGGCCAGTCGCTGCCGGCGGCGAGGCGGCCGCCGGCGCGGGCGATCGAGCCGAACGGGTACTGCCAACCCGAGCGTTCGGGGCCGAAGAACGGGACGCAGAGGGTGTCGTTCTGCTCGTGATGGGTGGCCCAGAGGGCCTGGATGTTGGCGGTGACGTCCAGGGCGGCGAACCGCGGTACGTCGGAAGGGTGCACGACCTGAAGGTGCGCCAGGTGGTGCCGAGGCGCCGTGAAGCCCGCGGCACGAGCGGCGGCGACGGCGTCGAGGCATTCGCGGACCGCGCGGTCGCCGATGGCGTGGAAGTGGACCGCGAAGCCCGCGGCGGCCAGTTGCCGCACGAAGAAGGCCAGGCGGGCGGGGTCGACGTTGGAGTGGCCGCAGTGGGCGCCCTGGCCGACGTACGGGTCCATCATCGCGGCGGTGAAGTTCTCCGCCACGCCGTCCTGCATGATCTTCACGGCGGTGGCGCGGAAACGGCCGTGCCCGGCGGCGGCGCGGCGGGACTCGAAGAAGGCGATCTGCGACTCGTCGCCCGCGCGGTCCCACCACAGCGCACCGGTGACGCGGGCGCGCAGTACACCGGCGGCATCCGCGGACAGGTAGGTGTCGAACTGGTCGCGGGCGCCGGCATACGCGCCGACGATCGCGTCCTGCCAGCCGGTGACGCCGAGGCTGAACAGGTACCGCTGGGCCTCGGCGAGCGCGCGGTCGTAGTCCTCGGCGGTGTCGGCCGGCAGCAGGCCGGTGACCAGGTCCATGGCGCCCTCGTGCAGCACCCCGGTCGGCTCGCCGGCGGCGTCCCGCTCGATCCGGCCGTCCGGAGGATCCGCCGTGACGCTGGAGATGCCCGCCAGGGACAGCGCGCGGCTGTTGACCCACGCCGAGTGGTGGTCGCGGTTGGGCAGGAAGACGGGCCGGTCGGGGGCGACGGCGTCCAGGTCGTCGCGGTGCGGCAGGCCGCCGGGGAACGCGGCCATCGACCAGCCGCCGCCGGTGATCCAGCCGGAGCCCGGGTACGCGGCGACGGCGGCCAGGTACTCGGCCTTCGTGTGCCACGGCGTGAGGTCGCAGCGCAGCCGCTCCAGGGCGCCGGAGACGGGGTGGATGTGGGCGTCCTGCAGACCGGGGACGAGCGCGCGGCCGTCCAGGTCGACGACGTCGAACGCAGTGCCGGACAATTCGGATAAAGCGGAGGCGCGGTCCCCAACGGCGACGATCCGCCCGTCACGGACCGCGACAGCGGAAGCAGGACCGGCGCCGAACACCCGGCCACCGATGAACAACAGCGCACTCATGCAGCGCAGCATGACGGGAACGGTGGGGGTACGCAAAGGGTCCGCGCCGTTGACCTGCATGCTCGTCGATGTGATGGTGCCATCACCACATCGACGGTCGGCGAAGTGTTCGCGGTATCCCGCGGGCGCCCGCTGCGTTCCCCCCAACCCGAAGGGACCACCCACCCATGCGCACAAGACGGGTCATCGCGATCGGCGCGGCCATGCTCGCCGTCGCCGCGAGCGTCGTCGCCGGGCCGGCACCCGCCCAGGCGGTCCAGGTCACCGGCCTGACGGCGACGATCGCCCTGAACAACTGCTCCGGTGCTCTGGTCCGGTACCCCACGTCGGTCGACAGCGACCGGGCGATGCTGCTCACCAACGGGCACTGCTACGAGGGCGGCTTCATCAACGCCGGCGTCGTGCTGCAGAACCGGACCAGCTCGCGCACCGGCACACTGCTGGGCAACACCGGCAACTCGCTGGGCACCGTGCGCGCCGACAAGCTGATCTACGCGACGATGACGAACACGGACGTCGCGCTGTACCAGCTGACCCAGACGTTCGCGCAGATCAAGACCAGCTTCAACACCACCGCCCTGACGATCGCCGGCACCCACCCGGCCGACGGCGCGGCGATGACGATCCCGTCCAGCTACTGGAAGCAGGTCTGGACCTGCACCATCAACGGCTTCGTGCCGACGCTGCGCGAGGACCAGTGGACCTGGCACGACTCGATCCGCTACAACACGGGCTGCCAGACCACGCACGGCACGTCCGGCTCGCCGATCGTGTCGTCGGCGAACAACACCGTCATCGGCATCAACAACACCGGTAACGACGACGGCGCCCGCTGCACGCTGAACAACCCGTGCGAGGTCGACGCGAACGGCAACGTCACGGTCGTGCAGGGCCAGAGCTACGGTGAGCAGACCTACTGGTTCACCACCTGCCTCAACTCGTCGCGGGCCATCGACCTGACGATCGCCGGCTGCCTGCTCACCAAGCCCGCCGGCACCGGCAACACGGTCACCGTCACCAACCCGGGCGCGCAGACCGCGACGGTCGGCACGGCGAAGTCGTTGCAGATCTCGGCCTCGTCGTCCGGTTCGGGCCAGACGCTGACCTACTCGGCGACCGGCCTGCCCGCGGGTCTCACCATCAACTCCAGCACCGGCCTCATCTCCGGCACCCCGACGACCGCCCAGACCACCACGTCGACGGTCACGGCGACGGACACCACGGGCGCGAGCGGCACGGCGTCGTTCGGCTGGACGGTCACCGGTGGCGGCGGCGGCACGTGCAGCGGCCAGAAGCTGCTCAACCCCGGCTTCGAGTCCGGCGCCACCTCGTGGACCGGCACCAGCGGCGCCATCGGCCAGTGGG
>NZ_JBFAJA010000143.1:0-21079 GCF_040654975.1 Dactylosporangium sp. NPDC050588
CGTCTTCGGCTCCTTGCCGGCGTTACGGGTGGCGATGACGGTGTCGAAGCCGTTCGGCTTGCCACACGCGGCCAGCTCTTCCTTGGCCTTGTCGACCTGCGGCTTGCCCGACTTGGTGTTGAACGGGTCCAGCGCCGGGTCGTGACCCGCGATGTTCGGCGGGAGCATGTTGGTGGCGATGTCGCCGCCGGCGTCCGCGCCGCCGCGGGCGGTCTGCATGCTGATCTTGTCGGTGGCGTACTGCACGGCCTTGCGGCAGTGGATGTTGTCGAAGGGCGGGACCTTCGTGTTGATGGCGAAGTAGCGGATGAAGCCGGTGGTCGGCGCGTCCGCGTTCTTCTTCACCTCCGGGTTGAGCAGGATCTTCGGCTGCGAGCCCTGCTGGACACCGGTCTGCGCGAGGTCGAGGTCGATGTCACCGGCGATCAGCTGGTTGTCGATCTCCTCGACGGCGATGCCGAAGGTGACCTCGATGCGGTCCGGCAGCGCCTTGCGGACCGTGTCCGTCTTCTGGTCCCACTGGTCGTTGCGGACGAGGACGGCCTTCTTGCCCTGGTCGTACGACTCGAACTTGTACGGGCCCGAGGAGATGGGACGGTTGCCGTACTGCTCGCCGTTGTCCTTGGCCTTCGGCACGGGGGCGGCGCCCGGCATCGCGAGCAGGTACGGGAAGTCGCTCAGCGGCTCCTTGAGCGTGAACACGATGGTCTTGTCGTCGGGGGTCTGCACCGACTTCAGGCCCAGCTTGTCGGGGTCGGTGTCCTTGTACGGGCCGGGGTACTTCTGGCCCTGGTCGAGCACGTCGACCAGGTAGGTCGGGCCGCCGGACAGGACTTCCTGTGCGAAGACGCGCTCGACGCCGTACTTGACGTCCTTCGACGTGATCGGCGTGCCGTCCTCGAACTTCAGCCCGTCGCGCAGGGTGAAGGTGTACTTCTTGCCACCGTCCTCGATCTTCGGCAGTTCCGTGGCCAGATCGGGGATGAGCACGAGGCCGTCCTCGCCGGGCTTGGCCTGGTTGGTCAGCAGGGTCCGGACGAAGAACCCCTTCATGAAGTTCCAGACGTTCGCGTAGTACGTCCGCACAGGATCGTACGAGTCGGGGCTGTCGTGGTTGGTGACCTTGAGCGTGCCGCCCTTCTTGTCCGAGGGGTTGACCACCCCGGTCAATGCGGCATTGAAGCCCGCGGCACCTTTCTGACCGGCGCCCTTGCTGGTATCGTCGCTGCTTGGACCGCCTCCGCAGGCGGACAGCACGAGCGACGCGGTGACCGCTCCGGCCACCAGCGCACCTGTTCTGATATTCACGTGTGTTGAACCTTCCCGGATGCCACGACTGTGCGGTCGTGGAGGGTGTTTCGGCACACGGGCAGCACGCATCGCCAGGCGTCCACGATGGACCCTCTACTGTGGACGGGCACGGGCATGCACCGCGCCCACCATGTGGGTCGTCGAGTCGTCTGTACGGGGTACGAGAACCTGCTCGTGTGACGGCGATGTGCGTCGCCGTTCATTGAGCAAAGACCTCGGGCACGGCGAAGCGGTTGCGGTGGGTCAGGTCACGCTTTGGTCAAGCAGCGCCGCGCCGGCTCAGTCGAGGAGCGCGATGTTCGCCGACTCCTCCGGGTCGGGGTCCTCGACGGCGAGAAACGCGGCGAGGACCTCGACCGCGACGTCGGGCGCGAGCCGCTTGAGGCTCATCGCGAGGACGTTGGCGTCGTTCCAGAGCCGGGCGCTCCGGGCGATCCACGGGTCCCAGGCGAGCGCGGCGCGGACGCCGGGCACCTTGTTGGCGGCGATCGCCGTGCCGGTGCCGGTCCAGCACATGACGACGCCGAGGTCGGCGCGGCCCTCGACGACGGCACGGCCGACGGCCGTGCCGAGGTCGGGCCACGGCGCCCCGGGCACGGCGACGTCCAGCACCTCATGCTGCAGGGCGAGGTGCTGGACGACGGCCACGGTGGTCTCGTTGGAGTCGTCTGCGGCGAAGGCGATACGCACGCCTTCAAACCTAACCGTCAGTCGTTCAGGTCGCCGCCCGATGAGCCGGCTTCCAGGGACGACATCATCGACTTGGCCGCGGTGACGAAGTCGGCGCGGACCTTGTCGGGGGTGAGCGTGGTGCCGGCCGGCGCGGTGATGTTCAGGCTGAGGTAGAGGTTGCCGTCGTACAGGTCGAGCTCGTACAGCAGGGCCTTGTCGGCGGTGGTGTACATCGCGAACGCCTTGGTGCCGATGCCGGACACGTCCGCGACGGTCGCGCCCGCCGCGACGCTGGCGTCGGCGGCCTTCTTCACCGAGTCGTAGTGGGTGCGCACGTCCGACTCCGTCGACGGCACGTCGATCATGACGGTCAGGGTGCCGGCCGCCTCGTACGTGACGACGCAGCCCGGGTAGGTGCGGCCGAACGCCTTGGTCTCCTTCGGTTTCTGGTCCTTGACGGTGCCGAACGAGGACAGGCCCTGGGCGGCGGAGACGGTCGCGCAGGCGTCGGCGGGCTTGGCGTAGGTGGTGGAGTCGGCAAAGAAGTACAGGGCCACGCCGCCGCCGCAACACAGCAGCAGCAGCGCGCCCGCGATGATTCCGAGGATGAGGAAGACTTTCTTCACGCGCTGATGCTGGTGTACGGCTCAGCGAAGATCAGTCGCGTAGCGGCCAATGTCGTCAACCCGCCTCGGGGAGCCGGCGCGCAGCCGCTGCGTGAGGGCGACGCACACCAGCACCACCACCGCGGCGGCGACCGCGCCGGGCGGCACGGCCTCGTGCAGCAGCAGCGCCGACCACGCGAGCGTCAGCACCGGCTGCGACAGCTGCAGCTGGCCGATCTTCGCCACCCCGCCCCGGGCGAGCCCCGAGTACCAGGCGAAGAAGCCCAGGAACATCGAGATCACGGTGAGGTACGCGAAGCCGGCCCAGGCGCCCGCGGACGCGTGCGGCGGCTGCCGCCAGGCGGAGACCGCGGCCACGGCGACGGTGCACGGCAGTGACAGGACGAGCGCCCAGCAGATCGTGCGGGCGCCGCCGAGGTCGCGGGCGAGGGCGCCGCCCTCGGCGTAGCCGAGCCCGCACAGGGTGACGGCGGCGAGGAGGAACAGGTCGGCGGGGCCGACCGAGCCGCGCACCGCGCCGCTGGCGCCGAGGAACACGAGCACCGCGGCGAGCCCGGCGCCGCCGGCCACCCAGAACGCGGGCGTGGGACGTTCGCCGCTGCGCAGGACGGCGAAGCCGGCGGTGATCGCGGGCAGGAGGGCGATGACGACCGCGCCGTGCGACGCGGTGCTGGTGACCAGAGCGAGGGACGTGAAGAGCGGGAACCCGACGACGACCCCGAGCGCCACCACCGCGAGCCTGCGCCACTGCGAGGGCGTGGGCCTGGGCGCGCGGGTGACGGCGAGATACGCCAGGGCCAGGAGCCCGGCGCCGACGGCCCGGCCGAACGCGACGAACCACGCGTCGAGATCGCCGACGGCGACCCTGGTGGCGGGCAGCGACATGCTGAACGACAGGACGCCCAGCAGCCCCAGGATCACACCCGTTACCGTCCCGGCGGGAGTAACGCTACTCTTGTCTCTCATGAATGACGATAACGCAGCCGTCCGCGTTATCCAAGATCTCCGGGCGCTGACGGCCGCGCAGGCCCCGGGGTCGCGGCTGCCGACGGTGCGTGAGCTCAGCGCCCGCCACCAGGCGTCGCCGGTGACCGTGACCCGGGCGATCCGCGCGCTGACCGCCGAGGGCGTCCTGGACGCGCAGCCGGGCCGCGGCACGTTCGTCGCGCGCCGCCCGCGCGCCGCGCGGGAGCAGGACCTCGGCTGGCAGTCGATCGCGCTCGGCGCCCGGCCGCCCGGCGAGGACGCGATGCAGGCGCTCCTGGCCGTGCCGCGCCCCGGCATGATCCCGCTGTCCAGCGGCTATCTCGACGCGGACCTGCAGCCGGTGGCGGCGCTCGGCGCGGCCCTCGCCCGCGCGGCCCGGCAGCCGGCGGCGTGGCAGCGCGGGCCGGTCGAGGGCCGGGAGGACCTGCGGGCCTGGTTCGCCCGGACGGCCGGCGGCGAGCTGCGGGCCGAGGACATGAACATCTGCCCCGGCGGGCAGTCGGCGCTGTCGACCGCGTTCCGCGCGCTGTGCACGCCCGGCGACCCGATCCTGGTGGAGGCGCCGACGTATCTCGGTGCGCTCGCCGCCGCGCGGGCCGCCGGGCTGCGGATCGTGCCGGTGCCGGCCGACGCCGAGGGCGTGCGCCCCGACCTGCTCGAGGCCGCCTTCCGGCGCACGGGCGCGCGGCTCTTCTACTGCCAGCCGCTGTACGCGAACCCGCACGGCGCCACCCTGGCGGCGGCCCGCCGCCCCGAGGTGATGGCGGCGGTCCGGGACGCCGGGGCGTTCCTGCTGGAGGACGACTACGCCCGGGACCTCGCGATCGACGACGACCCGCCGCGCCCGCTCGTCGCCGACGACCCGCACGGGCACGTCGTGTACCTGCGGTCGTTGACGAAGTCGGCGGCGCCCGGGCTGCGGGTGGCGGCGATCGGTGCCCGCGGGGCGGCCGGCGCGCGGCTGCGGGCGGCGCGGGTCCTCGACGACTTCTTCGTCGCCGGCCCGCTGCAGCAGGCGGCCCTGGACCTGGTGACGTCGCCGGCGTGGCCGCGGCACCTGAAGGCGCTGCGCACGGAGCTGCGGGCGAGGCGCGAAGCGCTGACGGAGGCTCTCGCGGTGCACGTACCGACGCTGCGGACGCCTCTTGTGCCGGCCGGTGGCCTGCACGTCTGGGCACGGCTCCCGCAGGGCATGGACGACGTGGCGGTCACCAACGAGGCGGCGGCCCGGCAGGTGGTGGTGTTCCCCGGGCGGCCGTGGTTCGCGGCCGAGCCCGACGGCGCCTACCTGCGGCTGACGTTCGCCGCGGCGCCGCCGGACCAGCTGCGGGAAGGTGTCCGGAGACTGCAAGGGGCCGTCGGATGAACCGACGGCCCCTTGGTGGAACCAGTTACGGGTTGATGGTGATGACGAGCAGGGTCGGGTTCAGGTTCCGCACGTTGATGTAGTTGTTCGTCAACGTCAGGTTGTTGAACGTGACCGCGCCCCGGGCGGGACCCTGGCCGGACTCCGGCAGCTCGTTGGCCCAGATCGCGTAGCCGGACTTCGCGTCGAACGCGTCACCGGAGCGCTGGGCGCCGGAGATCGACACGTTCGTGAAGATGGTGTCCGTGATCGGGTTCTGCGGGGAGTTGCCGACGTAGTTCGTCTGGAACATGATGCCGGAGTAGGTCGGGTCGATGATGTCCACGTCGTTGACCCGGATGCCCTGGAACACCTTGGATGCGGAGAACACCCAGATGGCTCCGAAGACCTGGCTGCCCCAGAAGTGGCCGCCGGCGCGGACGATGGAGATGTTCGAGAACTGGGTGGGCGGGCTCGCACCGAAGCCGTTCATCGGGTAGCCGAAGTCGAGCGAGCTGATGGTGATGCCGCTGTAGACCAGGGTGTCCGCGATGTAGATGTTCCGGAACGTGTTCGCGTACCCGCCGTAGACCGCGAGCCCGGCGGCCCGCCAGGTCAGGGTCGTGGACAGGTTCTCGTAGACGTTGTCCTTCTCGTCGGAGCCACCGGCGTCGATCGCCGAGAACAGCGCGAACGCGTCGTCACCGGTCGAGCGGGCGTCGTTGTTGGTCACCAGGTTGTTCGTGCTGCCGTTGGTCATGTTGATGCCGTCGGCGAAGGTGTCCCGGATCCGCGAGTTCTTGATCGTCATGAAGTCCGTGTTGGCACCCCAGTACATGCAGACCATGTGCTCGGTCCAGATGTTGTCGATCGTGATGTTGGAGACGTTGGCGAAGTCGAAGACCTTGCCGGGGCCGTCGTTGCGGATGATGTAGTTACCGAAGTAGGCGAAGCCGGAGAACGTGGAGCCGCCGGCGGCCGCCTCGGCCCGGAAGCCGACGTCGGTGTTGTCCTGCGTGGACGGTGCGTAGAACCGGGTGAACCACGGGCCGGCGCCGATGACCTTGATCGCCTTGCCGTAGACCTGGAACTTGCTGGCCGTCTGGTAGTCACCGGACGGCAGGTAGACACCGAGGGCGGTGCTGCTCTGGCGGGCCTGGTCCAGGGCGTTCTGCACGTCCTGGTGGGTGAAGCCGGCCGGGACGATGTACTTCGTCGGGTCCGGGTTCGGGATGACCGTGGCCTGCTCGAGGTTGATGAAGTCGACCGCGATCGGGCCCGAGTTGGCGGCGTCCTTCTGCAGCTTGATCGTGGCACCGGCCGCGACCGTGGTGCCGAGCAGGACGTTCGCCTCGTCGTAGATGTGGCGCGGGCCGGTGCCGGAGTTCTGCGGCGCCGTCTCGTTGCCGTACAGCCACGCGTACTTCGACGTCAGGGCGATGTTCTTCAGGTAGGTGCCGTTGACGTAGATGTTGAGCGTGGTGTTGGTGTTGTCCGGGATCGAGAACCGCACGACCAGGGTGTTGGTCTGCGCCTTGGTCGTCCACTGCACGTAGTTGCCCGTGCTGTTGAGGTTGACCGCCCGGCGGCCCGACGCCTCACCGGCGATGTCGCCGACGGTGCGGTTCGGCCCGACGACCTGCGCGCCGCCGCCGACGGTGCCGTCCTCGGCCTCGTACATGTCGTACGGCATGTTCGCGCCGCGGCCGACGAAGAACGAGGTGGTGGAGGTGTTGTTGGCCTGCTTGACCGACAGCTCGTTGGTGTCCGCGGCGATCACCGTGGTCACCGTGTACTTGCCGTTCGCCGCGGTCCACGTGCCCAGGTTGACCGGGGTGGTGGTGGCGCCGGCGTTGATGACGCCGGTGTAGGAGCCGGTCAGCGTCTTGACGGTCGCGCCGCTGGTGGCGTCCTTGATGGTCACCGTGATGCCGTGGGCGCCACCGGCGGAGGCCTGGGTGCCCTGGTTCTTGATGGCGACGGTGAACGTGACGGTGTTGCCGGCCGACGGGTTGCTCGGCGACCAGCCCGACGGCGACGCGAGCAGGTCGGACGTCTGCACCGGCGCGACGGTGAACGCCGACCCGGTGAACGTGTTGTTCGTGTCGTCCTGCTCGACGACCGTGTTGCTCTCGTCGACCTTCGCGATCGGCGTGTAGGAGCCCGCGTCGCGGGCGCCGATGCTGGCCGTCACGTTGGTGCTGGCACCGGCGGCGAGGGCGCCGACGTTGGCCGTGCCGACGAGCGTGGTGCCGAAGTAGAACTTGACGTTCGTCGCCGCGGAGCCGGCCGTGCCCTGGTTCTTCACCGTGGCCGTGAGGCTGACCGCGTCGGTCTCGATCGGGTTCGCCGGCGAGCTGGAGATGGCGGTGACGACGAGGTCCGGGTTCGGCGCCGCGACACCGAAGACCTGGAACTCGGCGATCTGGCCCGACGGGGCACCGGTGTTGGAGTTGATCTTCAGCTGGACGTCCGCGACGCGGGCGGTCAGCGTGATGTCGACGCTGTTGCCGGTGGCCGGGTCGAAGCGGTAGTCGCGGGCCGGCACCAGGCTGGTGAGGCCGGACGCGCTCTGCTCACGGCCGAGGACCTCGATGTTCTGGGTCCGGGCGCCCCACGCGGTGCTGGGGTCGAGCTTCAGCGTGATCTTGCTGATGTCGGCGTTCGCACCGAGGTTGGAGGTCAGGGTGGCCGGGAAGCCGCCCGCACCCTCCCAGTAGGTGGTGACGCTGTTGTCGACGGCGTTGGCCGGGACGAACGTGAAGACCGAGCCGTTGGCCGTGACCGGCTTGTTCACCGAGAGGTTGGTGCCGGTCGGCGGGTTGCCGGTGCCGGTGCGGGTGACGGTGTTGCTGGCCGCCGAGTTGTTGCCGGCGCCGTCAACGGCCTTCACCTGGTAGGACACCGTCGCCGTGTCGGGCTGGTTGTCGGTGTACGTCAGGACCGTGCCGGCCACGTTCGCCCGGTAGGAGCCGTTGGCGTAGATGTCGTAGCGGGCGATCGAGCCGCTGTTGTCCGTCGACGCGCCCCAGGTCAGCTTGATCTGGCCGCTGGCCGGCTGGGTGTATGCGAGGTTCGACGGCGCGGTCGGCGCCTGCGTGTCGACGACGGTGCCGGTACGGGTGACCGTGTTACTCTGCGCCGACTGGTTGCCGGCCGCGTCCCGCGCCTTCACGAAGTACTGCACGGTGGCGGTGTCGGGCTGCGAGTCGGTGTAGGTCAGGACGGTGCCCGCGACGCTGGTGCGCAGCACGCCGTTGGCGTAGACGTCGTAGCCCGCGATGGAGCCGCTGTTGTCGGTGGAGGCGGACCAGGTCAGCTTGATCTGGCCGCTGGCCGGCTGGGTGTACGCGAGGTTCGACGGCGCGGTCGGCGCCTGCGTGTCACCGGTGGACGGCCCGTACACCTCGAGCTCGGACAGCTGCGCGGCGGTCCAGCCCGTGTTCGCCGAGATGCTCACCCGGATGTAGCGGGTGGTCAGCTGGGTGAACGGGATGGTCACCGTGTTGCCGGTGCCCTGGTTGAACTCGTACGCCGCGGAGCCGAGGATGTTGGTGAACGTGCTGCCGGTGGTGCTGCCCTGCAGGGTCAGCGTCTGGGTGCGGGTGCCCCAGTTGGTGGGCAGCTTGAGCACGACGGAGCTGACCGGCACGGCCGAGCCGAGGTCGACCTGCACCCACTGCGGCAGCGCGCCGGTGCTCTCCCAGTAGGACGCCTGGTTGCCGTCGCCGGCGTTGGCGGCCGTGTACTGGCCGTTGGTGCTGCTGGAGGAGAACGTCTTGCCGGCGGCGAGGTTGGTGCTCGACGACGCGACGCCGTAGATCTCGAACTCGGAGATCTGCGCGGCCGGCCAGCCGGTGTTGGCGGTGAGGTTCAGCCGCACGTAGCGCGCGTTCGAGGCCGTGAAGTTGATGGTGACGGTGTTCTGCTGCGCGGGGTTGAAGCTGTACCCGACGGAGCCGACGATCGTGCTGAACGAGGTGCCGTCCTGGCTGCCGGTCACCGACAGCGTCTGCGTCCGCGTCGCCCAGGCGGTGTCGTTGGGCAGCTTCAGCTTGATCTGGTCGATGTTCTTCGCGCTGCCCAGGTCGATCTGCGCCCACTGCGGGAAGGCGTTGTTGGCGCTCTCCCAGTAGGAGGCCTGGTTGCCGTCGTTGATGTTGCCGATGCCGTTGGCGCCGTTCGTGCTGCTCGACGTGGCGGGTCGGCCGCTGGCGAGGTTGGTTCCACCGGCGGCCTGCGCCGGCAGCATGTGAGCCGTAACCGCGACCAGGGCTGCCACGGCGAACGCCGAGAGCACCCTTCGCGTCACGTGCCTCTTACTCATCGCGATCCTTCGTTCAGGGGTGTGGTGCGGTGCGGGGAGTTGGCGGCTCCGCGAGGGACGTTGTGGATCCCTCGTGCAGTGGCGGTGCGGTCTTCAGTCAACGGCGGCTGACCCGGTCTTCGGACCGGGTGTGTGGTGGGGCGCGAACGGGCACAGCGGTGCCTCCGGAGACGGGGGATGCGCGGTGGACCTGTTGGCGGACGGGTCACGGCGCGACTCTGACGGCGTCTTGTTGGAATCTTGCATCGGGTTGGCCCAAATGTTGCAGACATGCTACCGATAAGTCAACGGGTGTCACTGGAATCGGCAAGCGCGCGGTTCTGTGGCATCCCGTGGGGTTCCCGCGTTGGATCGTGGGCACCTCGACACACGGCCTGAACGGAGTTTCGAAACGTTCTGGATTCGTTGCTCGCAGGTCTGGTGTTGCCGGGATGTTTCGTGGTTGATTCGTCGGACTGACCGACGAATGAGCTGCGTCGATGGTGTTTGGATGGGGGTCGTTCGATGGCTAGCAAGGAGCGGGCCGGCGCCGGTTCCGTCGACGAGCCCACGGACCAACTCGCCCTGCGCCGCGCCAATCTGAGCCGGACCCTGCGGCATATCCGCATCAACGGACCGCGGTCCCGGGCCGCGATCGCCGCCGCAACCGGCTTGCACAAGGCGACCGTGTCGAGCCTCGTCGACGAGCTGCTGAGCCGGCGGCTCGTGCGCGAGATCGGCACCGAACACTCCGGCAGCGCCGGACGCCCCGGCCGCGGCATCGCCCTCTCCCCCGACGTCGGCGCCGTCGGCATCGAGATCAACGTCGACTACCTCGCGGTGCACGGCAGCGACCTCACCGGGCGCACCGTCATCGAGAAGCGGGTCAGCTTCGACGCCAAGGGCCGCGACGTGGAGCGCTGCCTCGACGACCTGACCCAGGCCGCCCAGCGGACCCTGGCGGAGCTGGTCCGCCGCGGCGTGACCCCGGTCGGGCTCACCGTCGCCGTGCCCGGCCTCGTCGACGTGGGCCGCGGCGTGGTCGTGCTCGCCCCCAACCTCGGCTGGCGCGACGTCCCGGTCGCCACCCGCCTCGCGCACGGCCTCGACCCGGACCTCTGGATCATGGTCGACAACGACGCCAACCTGGCCGCGCAGGCCGAGTACACGTGGGGGGTCGCCGCCGGCACCGACGACCTCGTCTACCTCACCGGAGAGGTGGGCGTCGGCGGCGGCGTCATCGTCAACGGCCGGCTGCTGCGCGGCGCCGACGGCTTCTCCGGCGAGGTCGGCCACCTGCCGGTCGAGCCGGGCGGGTCGAAGTGCGGCTGCGGTCGCACCGGCTGCTGGGAGACCAAGGTCGGCCTCGCCGAGCTGGTCCGCCGCGCCACCCCGGACGTCGCCTACGGCCTGGAGCAGGGGCCGATCCCGGACCCCGAGGAGCGGGTCGCCGAGGTGCTGCGGCGGCTCGCGCGCGGAGACAGGGCGGTGGCGGCGGCGGTCGCGGAGGTCGGGCACTGGCTCGGGCACGGCGGCGCGATCCTGGTCAACCTCTTCAACCCGCGGGTGATCGTGCTCGGCGGCTACTTCGCGGAGCTCGCCGACCACCTGATCCCGTCCGCGCAGGCGAACCTGGCCCGGATGGCGGTCGCCAGCACGGCGGCGCGCTGCCACTTCGTCGCGTCACACCTGGGCTTCACGGCGGCCGCCCGCGGCGGGGCCGGGGTGATCGTCGAGCGGATGATCGAGGATCCGACGGCCGTGTCGCTGGCGCCCGCGCCTACCCTTGCGGTCGCACGGTGATCATGAAGTCCCTGAGCTCGTAGCTCGAGATGTCCGGCTTCTTCGTGACCCGCGGCGGTTTGAGCATGGTGAGCCGCGGCTGCGCGAAGAGCTTGCTGAGGAAGATGTCGGCCTCCTGGACGGCCACGTAGGCGCCCGGGCACTTGTGCGGGCCGTCGCCGAAGGACAGCCCCGGACCTTCGTCCACGCGTTCCAGGTTCGCGGTGCTGACGTCGATGTCGACCAGCCTGCCGTCCGGGATGTCCCCCACGGGGCCGGTCGTGCGCCGCTTGAGGTTGCCCACGACGGGCTCCAGCCGCAGCAGCTCGTGCAGCAGCGCCACCCTCGTGGTGTCGTCGCCGCCGGTGTACCGGTCGCGAAGGGCGTCGTCGGTGAACAGATGCCAGGCGACGACGTTGACGAACTCGCGGGTGGTGACCATGCCGGCCGCGGCGAAGGTCAGGCACTCGCCGAGGATCTCGCCGTCGCGGCAGCCCTCGTCGATCAGGTGCGAGATCAGGTCGTCCCGGCGCTCCCGGCGCCTGACCTTGACCGCCGGCCGCACGTCGGCGAGGTAGATGCCGAGGAACTGGATGTTCTGCTTGAACACCCAGGAGATGCCGTTGAGGCTGGTGAACCCGGGCTTGCCGAACTTCTCCGGGAAGAACCGGTCGAGCCGCCGGTCCAGGCCGGGACGGCTCTCCGTCAGGCCGATCACCGCGCACACGACCTCGATCGCCATGCGGAAGCTCAGCTTGGCGAGGTCGGCCGTCCCCTGCTGCCGGAGCGTCTCGATCTGCTGGTCCGCCGCCCGCTCCATGAGGTCTCGGTAGTGCTCGTCGACCCGCCGCGGGGTGAAGTACCGCGCGGTCTGCCTGCGGTGCTCCCGGTGCTCCTCTCCGTCGCGGTACAGCACCGGGCGGCGGATGCTCGGCGGCAGCTTCTCGACCGTCTCCACGCCGAGGCCCGCCTGGACCGTGTCGGTGCTGCGCAGCACCGCCCGGGCCCGCGCATACCCCGTCACCCGGACGGCGCCGGCGTCGGGTTCGTAGCTGCGATCGATCTTCCGGCTACCCATGGTGACCCATACGATACGGGTTCGCGAGGTTCGCGTGTTGCTCGTACGTCTGTACGAATGCGGGTGTAGCATTGATCGCATGATGGACGTCGCGTACCAGCCTTCGATGCTGGACACGGTCATGCCCGCGGTGGGGCCGCTCACCGGCGGCATGGTGCGCCACGAGCTCAGCCGCGGCGCCTGGGTCGACCACCTTCCGGGCTGGGTCCTCGGCTCCGACGCGGTCCTGTCGACGCTGCTGCACGAGGTGGACTGGCGCGCCGAGCGGCGCAAGATGTATGACGGCGTCGTCGACGTCCCGCGCCTCCTGCGGTGGTATGGCGAGCGCGACGAGCTGCCGCACCCGCTGCTCACCGAGGCCCGCCGCGACCTGACCCGGCACTATGTCGAGGAGCTCGGCGAGCCGTTCGTCACCGCCGGCATGTGCCTCTACCGCGACGGCCGCGACAGCGTCGCCTGGCACGGCGACACCATCGGCCGCGGCGCCCGCTTCGACACGATGGTCGCGATCGTCTCCTTCGGCTCGCCCCGCACCCTCCTGCTGCGCCCCCGCGGCGGCGGCGACAGCATCCGCTTCCCGCTCGGCCACGGCGACCTGATCGTCATGGGCGGCTCCTGCCAGCGCACCTGGGAGCACGCGATCCCCAAGACCGCCCGCCCCGTCGGCCCTCGCGTCAGCGTCCAGTTCCGCCCCACCGGCGTCGCCTGACCGAGGCTTTCTCGCCGGATTCGATCTTTCGATGGATGCGGGAGTGGCGCGCATCCCGTATCGTGAGAGCGGCTCTGATTGTGAGAAGGTGAGCCAGATGAACGAGGTCGATCGTTTCGCGGTATTCCCCGAGTTGCACATCACGGTCGACCCGATGCCCAACCAGGCGCTCCGCGTCAGGGTTGCGGGCGAGGTCACCATGGAGAACGTCGCCCAGCTGCGCACCATCCTCCACCGCGCCATCGACGACGTCCACGCCACCGCCGTCGAGGTCGACCTGAGCCTCGTGTCCTTCATCGACTCGACCGGCATCGGCAAGCTGGTCGCCGCCCGCGCCCACGCCCGCGGCAACCACAGCGACCTGTACATCGTCCACCCCAGCCCCGGCGTCCGCCGCGTGCTCAGCCTGCTGGGCCTCCTGGAGATCCTGAGCGCCCCCGACACCACCGCCGCCTGACCGTCCCGCCCGCTTCGTCGGCCGCCGCGGCCGGCTCGGCGGCCTGGGCGGCCGCCGCGTGAGCTTGGTGCCGCTGGCGGCTGTGCGATTGCCCGCGGCCACAGATCCGGGGCTGTTCGCAGCAGGGCCGGATTGAAAGACCGGCGTTGCCCGGCTTGCAGCTGGGCGCCCGTCGCTCGGGGAGTCGGCAGGCGGCGACCGGAGCGATGGTGCGGACGTTGCCAGTCGGGATGCCGTTGACGGTGAGCCGACCGGCAGCGGTGCGCCTCGATCGGCCCGCACAGCCACGCCTGTCTCGCCTTCATCGATCATCGGGCCACCCGCACCTGCCGGGATCAGCTCGATCACGATGCAGGCAGGCCTCGGTCCACGGCAAGGATGACGGCGTGCGGGGTCGTGGGTCCCGGTGTCGATCCGGGCGCACCGCCCTTATGAGGGGCGGCCGGACAGCCAGCGTCCGTACCCACGGTGGGTCCACAGTGGACGGGCATTCGAAAGGGCGATCGTCGGGAGTCGAACCCGAACCACCAGGGCCACGACCTGGAGTGCACAGCCGGTACACCACGAACGCCATGGAAATGTGGGACTGCTCGCGTACCCGCGGAGGGATTCGAACCCCCGACAGTCTGCTTGTAGGGCAGATGCTCTTCCGTTGAGCTACACGGGCCTGGAACGCGTGGACCGACTCGGGATCGAACCGAGCAGGCGAGGATTGCAAATCGACGCTGCACACCAGTGCTCAGCCCAGTGAACTGCGCCCCGTACCGGATTTGAACCGGCGGTCTCCGCCTTGACAGGGCGGCGTCCACTCCTGACTGGACCGACAGGGCATGTCGTGCAAAAGCTGGGAGCGGAGGATTCGAACCCCCACAGCGAGGACCAAAACCTCGTGGCCTGCCGTTAGCCGAGCTCCCAAAGAGTCGGGAGCCGGGGAATCGAACCCCGCGCTTCCTGGTCCCAAACCAGGTCCGGTCACCAAGCCGGTCGCTCCCGAAGCGAATGCCATCCACTGTGGAGTTGTCAAAGCACAACGCAGGGGCGACAGGATTCGAACCTGCAGCCGTCGGTTTTGGAGACCGGTGCTCAACCAGTTGAGCTACGCCCCTGTGAGAAAAAGAAAACCGCCCGGTCCCTGGAGCGGGGCGGGCGGCGGAAGGCTGAAGAATCTAGCCTCTGCACCAACCCGCGGAACGCGGTCGCGGCTGCGCATCCCAGTGGGCCGCCACGACGGGGGCCATGGGCAGCGCGGCAGCGAGCGCCGGCAGCTGCCGGGCTTGCTGGGCGGTCCAGTGGCTCATCATCGTGACTCCCAAGGTTTGCGTTGTTGACATGGACAACGATAGGCGCGCGCCGACGCGCTGCCAATCGAATTACAAGGCAGACTACAGAGCGTCCAGGGCGCGGTGGACGACGCCGCCGGCGGCGCGCAGGGCGCGGCGGGCCGCGTCGACGTCGACGCGGGCGAGCAGGGTCACCAGTGCCACCTTGGCCTCGTCGCCGGCGGCGGTGAGCGCGGCCTGGCAGGCGTCGGCGGGCAGACCGGTCGCCTGGACCAGCATGCGGACCTGCCGCACCCGCAGCTTGGCGTTGCTGGCGACCATGTCGGTCATGAGGTTGCTGTACGTGCGGCCGAGGCGCACCATCACGGCGGTCGACAGCGCGTTGAGGACGAGCTTCTGCGCGGTGCCGGCCTTCATGCGGGTGGAGCCGGTGACGACCTCGGGGCCGGTGTCGACGGCGAGGTGGATGTCGGCGTACTCGGCGAGGGCGGCGTTGGGGTTGGCGGAGAGCAGGATGGTGCGCGCGCCGCGGTCGCGGGCGGCCCGCAGCGCACCGCCGACGAACGGGGTGCCGCCGCTGGCGGTGACGCCGAGCGCGACGTCGCCGGCCGTGAGCACGCCGCCGGCGGTCGAGAAGCCGGTCTCCGCGTCGTCCTCGGCCGCCTCGACCGCGTCGGTGAGGGCGCGGGTGCCGCCGGCGAGGTGGGCGACGACGTGGCCGGGCTCCACACCGTACGTGGGGCGAAGCTCCGTCGCGTCGAGGACGGCCATCCGGCCGGACGTGCCGGCGCCGAAGTAGTGCAGCCGGTGCCCGGAGCGCAGCGCGTCGACGCAGTCGTCGACGGCCTCGGCGAGGTCGGGGAGCACGGCGGCGACCGCGGCGGCGACGGTCGCGTCCTCGGCGTTGATCAGCTCGAGGATCTGCAGGGTGGGCAGCTGGTCGATCTGGTGGGACCGCGCGTTGCGTTCCTCCGTCGGGGCGATCGGCGGCGAGACGGTCACCAGGGTCCCCGCTCCGGTCGCACCCGCCGGCTGCGGACCGCTTCTCGGGTCTTCTCCACGGCCGCTTTCGTCTGTGCGTACGTCTTCTGCGCGACGCCGACGAACACGCAGTCGACGACGGTGAGCTGCGCGAGCCGGCTGGCCATCGCCCCGGAGCGGAACGTGGTCTCGCGGGCCGCGGTGGTGAGCGTCAGGTCGGCGATGCGGGTGATCGGCGACTTGGGGAAGTTGGTGAGTGCGACGGTCGTGGCGCCGCGCCGGCCGGCCTCGCCGAAGGCCTCGATGGTGTCGACGGTCGTGCCGGTGTGGGAGATGCCGATGGCCACGTCGCGCTCGTCGAGCAGCGCGGCGCTGGTGAGCGCCAGATGGAGGTCCGACCAGGTGTAGGCGACGAGCCCGACGCGGTGCAGCTTCATCTGGAAGTCGCGGGCGACGAACGCGCTGGCGCCGACGCCGTAGATGTCGACCCGGCGGGCGGCGGCGACCGCGTCGATGACCCGCTGCAGGATCTCCAGGTCGAGCTGGGCGGCGGTGTCCTCGACGGCCCGGGCGTCGGCGAAGGCGATCGTCTTGACGACGGTGGCGAGGTCGTCGGTCTGGCTGATGTCGCTGCCGGGCGCCTCGCCCGGGGCGCCGTCGTCCTGCGCCCGCCCCGCCTCCGCCGCGAGCCGCAGCCGCAGCTCCGGATAGCCGGAGAAGCCGATCGCGCGGCAGAACCGGATGACGGTCGTCTCCGACGTCTCGGCCCGCTTCGACAGCTCCGTGATGGTCAACTGGGCGGCGGTGGCGGATTCGTCGGCGACGATCCGTCCGACTCGCTGCTCCGCCGGGGAGAGCGAGGGCAGCAGCCCCCGGATCTTCACCGCGGTGGACGTGGCGCCGCCCTCGGCGGACTGCCGGCTCACCTTCATGTGGGAAAGTTTCCGTTCTCACGCGCTTTTCGTCAATGCAGTACGGTGTTCCGGTGCGAGCACCCCTGGTAGTCGGCGTGGACGCGGGCGCCACCAGCACCCGTTGCGTCGTCGCCACCCTCGACGGCGAGGTCCTCGGCCGTGGTCGCGCGGCCGGCGCCAACCGGAACTCCAGCGGAGGCCGCCCGGCGCAGGCCCTGGAGCAGGCACTCCGCCAGGCACTCAACGGTATCGACCCCGCCGCGGTGGCGTCCGGGGTGGTCGGCGCGGCCGGCGCCGCGGCCGCCGGGCGGGCCGAGGCCCGGGAGGCGGCCGAGGATGCCTGGCGGGCGGCCGGCGCGGCCGGGACGCTCCGCAGCGTCACGGACCTCGAGGTCGCGTTCGCCGCCGGCACCCCGGACCGCGACGGCCTGCTGCTGCTGTGCGGCACCGGCGCCGCGGCGGTGGCGTTCCGCGACGGCACGCCGTCCAGGCGCTGCGACGGCTACGGATGGCTGCTCGGCGACGAGGGGTCGGCGGTGTGGCAGGGCCGCGCGGCGCTGCGGGCGGTGCTGCGTGCCCTGGACGGCCGCGGCCCCGCGACCAGGCTCACCGGACCCGTGACGGAGGCCCTCGGGGCGGACGCCGCCGCGGACCCGGAGGAGCACGCGCAGGCGTTGATCAGGGTGGCGTACCGGCAGCCGCCCGCCGCGCTCGGTCTCCTGGCGCCCCTCGTCGGGCGGGCCGCGCTGGACGACGACGCGGTCGCGTGCGAGGTCGTGTACGAGGCCGCCGGGCACCTGCTGCACGCCCTCGACACGGCCGCCGGTGCACCCGAGGAGCGGGCGCGGCCGGTCGTGCTCGCAGGCTCCGTGCTGCTCACCGAGGGCCCGGTCGCGGACCTGGTCCGGGAAGGGGTCCGGCTGCGGTTCCGGGTCGAGCCCGCCGAGGCCCGCGACGGCGCAGCCGGCGCCGCCGTCCTCGCGATCGCCGCCCTCACCGGGGCGCCGGTGGCTCCCGCCGTACACACGCGGCTGACGGCACCGGGCAACGATTTCGTCAATATTTGAGCCGAACCCCTGGCAGGAACCTTCCTACTCTTGAAACTTCCGTTGGAAACCTTCATTCTCGATCCAACGAGCGCCCCCTCGACCCCCAACGAAGGAGCACGACGGATGAACACGCTGACCCGCAGGGGCGTCCTGCAGACTGCGGCCACCGCCGGTCTGCTGGCCACCGCCCCGGCCGCGCTGAGCGCCTGTGCCACGAGCGATGGCGGCGGGGACTCCAAGGCCGCCCAGGGTGACAAGAGCAACGTCAACCCGCTCGGCGTGAAGGAGGACGCCCCGCTCGAGGTCGTCATCTTCAACGGCGGCTTCGGCGAGGACTACGCCAAGGCCCACGAGGCCATGTACAAGGAGAAATACCCGAAGGCGGAGATCAAGCACTCCGCCACCCAGGAGATCGGCAAGACGCTGCAGCCGCGGTTCGTCGACGGCAGCCCGCCCGACATGGTCAACAACTCCGGCGCCGCCCAGATCGACTTCAACGGGCTCGTCTCGCAGAACGCGCTCACCGACCTCGCCCCGCTGCTCGACGCGCCGAGCCTCGACGTCCCCGGCAAGAAGGTCCGCGACACGCTGCTGCCGGGTTCACTGCTGCCGGGCACCTACAACGGCAAGGTGTTCGCGCTCAACTACGCCTACACCGCCTACGGCATCTGGTACGACGAGAAGCTCCTCGCCGACAAGGGCTGGCAGTACCCGAAGACGTGGGACGAGATGATCGCCCTCTGCAAGACCATCAAGGCGGCCGGCATCGCGCCGTGGACGTACCAGGGCAAGCACCCGCGGTACATGAGCTGGCCCATCCTGTCCGCGGCGGCGAAGCTGGCCGGCCCGGAGGTCCTGCTCGCCATCGACAACCTTGAGCCCAACGCGTGGAAGCACGAGGCGATCAAGACCGCCGCCGACGCGTACTCGCAGCTCGCCCGCGACGGCTTCATCCTGCCGGGCTCCGAGGGCCTGGACCACATCCAGTCGCAGACCGAGTGGTCGAAGGGCAACGCCGTCTTCATCTCCTGCGGCTCGTGGCTGGAGAGCGAGCAGAAGAAGGTCACGCCGCCCGCGTTCAAGATGGCGATCGCGCCGACGCCGAGCCTGAGCAGCGGCGACAAGCTGCCGTTCGAGGCGCTGCGGGGGACCGCCGGCGAGCCGTACATCGTGCCCGCGAAGGCCAAGAACGCCAACGGCGGCATGGAGCTGATGCGCATCATGCTGTCGAAGAAGGGCGCCGCGGACTTCACCCGCAAGACCTCGAGCCTGACCTGCGTCGCGGGCGCCGAGGAGGGCGTCGAGCTGCCGCCCGGCCTCACCAGTGTCACGAAGGCGCTCAAGGCGTCCGGCGACAAGGGCTTCAACTGGGTGTACAACTCCTTCTACCGCAAGCTGGAGCGCAACCTCGTCGACGCGGCCTGCGGCGATCTGTTCACCAATCGGATCAACGCCCAGCAGTTCGTGGAGGCGTGCCAGAAGGGCGCCGACGAGATCGCCAAGGACACCTCGATCACGAAGTACAAGCGGAGCTGACCCATGCGGCACGGTCGGCGCCTGTTCGTGCTCACGTTCCTGCTACCGCCACTGGCGCTGTACGCCGTGTTCGTCATCTCGCCCTACCTGCAGGCGTTCCAGATCTCGCTGACCAACTGGCGGGGACTGTCGCCTGAGTACGAGTACGTGGGGCCGGAGAACTTCAGCCGGCTCCTGCAGGACCACTACGTGTGGAACGCCCTGAAGAACAACGCCATCATTCTCGTGGCCCTGCCGGTCCTCACGATCGTGCTGGCGTTGTTCTTCGCCTCGATGCTCACCATCGGCGGCCGGTCCGGCAAGGCCGGCGTGCGGGGCGTGCGCGGCGCCGCCTTCTATCGCGTCGTCTACTTCTTCCCCCAGGTGCTGTCGGTGGCGATCATCGGCGTGCTGTGGAAGGAGGTGTACGCCCCGCGCAGCGGCATCCTCAACGGGTTCCTGCGCACCATCGGGCTCGACGGCCTCGCGAAACCCTGGCTCGGCGTCCCCGACTTCGCGTTCTGGTGCGTCCTGGCGGTCATGGTGTGGAGCAACGTCGGCTTCTACGTCGTGCTCTTCAACGCCGCCATGCAGTCGATCCCCCGCGAGATCTACGAGGCGGCGATGCTCGACGGCGCCGAGCGCGGCGAGACCCTGCGCAAGATCACCGTCCCGTTGCTGTGGGACACGATCCAGGTGGCGTGGGTGTACCTCGCGATCCTCGCCATCGACGGCTTCGCCATCGTCCAGATCATCACGCTGGGCGGTCCGGGCAACAGCTCCGACGTCATCGGCCTGCGCCTGTACGACACGGCGATGGGCGAGTACAAGTTCGGCTACGCCTCCGCGATCGGGGTCGCGATGTTCTTCCTGACGCTGTCCGTCGCGGTCGTCGCGCTGCGCCTCACCCGCCGGGATCGGATCGAACTGTGAAAAGCCGCTTCCGCGTCGCCAACGCCTTCTCCCACACCGTCCTCGTCGGCTGGGCCGTGCTCACCACGTTCCCGCTCCTCTGGGCGATCCTCAGCGCGTTCAAGGACGACAACGAGATCCTCACCAGCGCGTGGAGCCTGCCGTCGAAGCTGCGCTTCGAGAACTGGAGCCGGGCCTGGAACGAGGCCCACCTCGGCCGCTACTTCCTCAACACCGCCATCGTCGTCGGCGGCGCCCTCACGCTCACCATGCTGCTCGGCGCGATGGCCGCCTACGTGCTCGCCCGGTACACCTTCCGCGGCAGCCGTGTCGTCTACTTCCTGTTCGTCGGCGGCATGATGTTCCCCGTCTTCCTGTCGCTCGTCCCGCTGTTCTTCGTGGTGAAGAACCTCGGCCTGCTCTCCACCCATCTCGGCCTGATCCTGGTGTACAGCGCCTACTCGCTGCCCTTCACCGTCTTCTTCCTCACCGCGTTCTTCCGGACCCTGCCGAGCGAGGTCGCCGAGGCCGCGATGATGGACGGCTGCACGCACTACGGGCTGTACTTCCGCGTCATGCTGCCGATGGCCCGGCCCGGCCTGATCAGCGTCGGCATCTTCAACCTGCTCGGGCACTGGAACCAGTACGTGCTGCCGATCGTCCTCATGCAGGGCGAGGGCGCGGAGAAGAACTGGGTGCTCACGCAGGGGCTCACCGCGCTCGCCGTCAACCAGGGGTACGCCGGCGACTACAGCGCCCTGTTCGCCGGGCTGGCCATCGCGATGCTGCCCGTCCTCGTCCTGTATCTCGCGTTCCAGCGCCAGGTGCAGTCCGGCCTCGCCGCCGGTCACCTGAAGTGACTCCCCCGCCGGGGCATCCCGTGGGAGGCGATACACCTACGATCACCGGATGACCTCGCAAGCGCGGACAGTGCCCGACGTCGTACGCCGCCGGCTCACCCCGCCCGGACCGGCCACCCCAGGGTTCTGGCTGGCGGCGATCCTGGTCACCGCGATCGGGCTGCTCCTTCGGATGGTGAACCTGTCCCATCCGAGGGAGCCGATCTTCGACGAGGTCTACTACGCCAACGAGGCGTGGGACCTGCTCCAGCACGGCGTCGAGTGGAACCCCGAGGACAACACCCCGCAGTACGTG
>NZ_JBFAJA010000144.1:0-20809 GCF_040654975.1 Dactylosporangium sp. NPDC050588
GTCGCTGAACCATTTACCGGAGACCTCTTCAGATTTCGATCACCGCCACGCCGTGACTTCACCCGGCCTGCACAAATTTATGAAACGCGCCCTAGCGGCCATGTGCCAACGTATGGCCGAAGATCAGGTGTGGGTTGATCGCGAGGCACTCGTCGCCGCGCTTGAGGGCGAAGGTTTCCACCTTCAAGCGCCGACCCGGCTCCGACCTGACGTCCAACGACTTCGCCGGTTGGCCGCTCAGAATCTCCAGTCGCTGGCCGCTGACGTCAGCATCGCCACACCGGACGGACCGGTCACGCTCACCAGGTCCGTCGAGCCGCTTCTTGGGGTCGCCGCCGGAAATGTGGCGATCACTGGTGCTCCTGGCAGTGGCAAGAGCGCTCTGCTGTCCGCATACGCGTCGGAGATCGGCCGTCAAGCGGATCTCGTCGTGTTGCGGGCGGACGAGTTGCGGGGTTCCGCAGGACAGACCCGACAGGAGCTGAATCTGCGACATGACCTGGTCGAGGTGCTGCGCGGCTGGTCGGGGCCAAGACGCGGAGTGCTGCTGCTCGATGGACTTGATCAGACTCGGGGCGCCGATGCCTCTGGATGGCTCTCACACCTGGCGAGCCAGTTGCGGGGCACACGATGGCGGATCGTAGCGAGCATCAGAAGCTTCGACCTGCGGCAAGGGCGCCGCTGGAAGGAGATGTTCGGCGGCGAGCCCGTCGACGCCCAGCACGCAGACCCAGACCTTCACGACATCCGGCACCTCCTTGTCGAAGACCTCGACGAGGAAGAACTCGGCCCCTTGCTCAAGGCGAGTCCCCACATGGCTCGCGTTATTCAGGCAGCTGACCCGCGGGTGCGGCAGATCATGGCGAATCCTTTCAATATCGACATCGCCGGGAAACTTCTGGCCGCGGGCCTGCTCACCGGCCTCGATCTGGTTACCAGCCGCATCGACCTCTTGGATCAATATTGGCTGTACCGGGTTACCGGTGACGGCGGGAACAGCTATGACCGCACCTGCGCTCTGCGGGCGACCATCGATCATATGGTCACTGACCGTCGCCAGCAGGTGGGCGATCCTGCCACGCTGCGCATCGATGGAGCGGCTCGTACCGCCCTGCGCGAACTGATCCGCGACGGCGTCGTGCGGGAGCTGCCGCGCAAGCCTGGCTATCCGAACCCGCCGATCGCGCTCGCCCACCCCGTCCTGTTCGACTATGCGGTTGCCGTCCTCGCCTTGGGGGACGTCACAGTTGCCGACAGTTTGGCAGACAGGCTCGATGATGACCCGAACCTTTCGATGATCGTCCGGCCAAGCCTTGACTATCGGTTGGGGATTTCGTGGCGCACTGACCCGAGCCGAACCTCGTTCTGGCAGCTCGCCCTACGACTCGCCGCTGACGATGCGGGCCATGAACTGGCCGCTGCCGCCGCAGCCTCGGTCGCCGCTCAACACCTTGCGTCGGCAGATGACCTGCGGCACCTCACCAGAGCCTGTACCGGGGCCGACTCCGCCGGCGGCCGCTGTACCGCACCCGGCGCGCAACGACTCATGTTCCTGGTCGCGGCTGCGGTCGGGGTCCACAGCACGACCAAATCCATAGCCTTTGAAGCAGTCAGCGCGGCGGCATACGATCTCGCCAGTCTCGCCCAAACCCGTGACGACATCGATCTCGCGCTACTCGCCGCCCAGCTGTTGGGCCGAGCGCACGGTACCAACGAACCGGCCCCGAACACGCCAGCTGCACATCACTGGACGCGCGCCGCGGCCGCCTGTATGACGGTCGCGCTGCGCGACCCGCATGACGCATCTCGCAGGCAGCTTGCTGATGTCAGCAGCCGCATCTTCGCCATCGCCGTGGTCCTCGACGCTGCGACGACCGCATCTGCCGCCGTTGCCGTCATCGCACGCTCCACAATGCAGGCCTGGGGAACGACGGTTGTTCTACGCCTCGTCGACCGTCTCCCCGATATTGCACGCCAAGCGCCGGACCTCGCCGTGGAAATCGGTGCGAGCATATGGGAGTTCGACGAGACCAGCACCGAGAAGACGAGCATCAACGACAGCAGGATCATGTCGCTCACCAGCACCCGGGCTCAAGATCTTGACACCGCTCGCTACAGCATCGGCACCAAGTTTCAGGCGGTCGCCGCTGTTGATCCCGAGGCCGCCGCCAGGTTGCTCATCCGCGTCGTCGAAGCCCCACGGATGTTCCGGTGGAACCACAGCAGACCGTCGGCGGCCCAGCCTCACATTCGATTCGGCGAAACGCTGCGGTACTCAGGAGGACACGACGCAGCGCAGACCATGACTGCGGCATTGGTCGACACGCTCGGCCGCCTCGCAGAGTCCGAAGATCTTGAAAGTGCCCAGCAGGACAAGACCTCTTTGCCGCCACAATCGACGGCTCTAGGCCCCGTTGCCGCCCTTCTGATCGGCGGGTTGACCCACTCCGAGGTATGGCAGTCGCTCCTTCACCGTGCAGTTACTGCCGAATCGCCGACGTTGGCACTCGCACTCGCGCCCGCGCTGGCCTCTGAGGCCCTCTTTTCCAGCTCCGAGACCTGGATCTACGCAGGGCACCTCACCAAACGGGTTTCGGACCTCATCGACCCGACAGACCACCTAGCCGTCGAGGCAGCGATCCTTGCCGCGACCGAACCAGAACCAGACGACAGCGACGACGCAGACGACCCGGGGTGGAGAAACCGTGCGAACGCCCGGCAGCAAAGGCGGAGGGAAATCCTCGTTGCAGCGCTCGACCGGACGAAGGTCAGCGACCCGGTCGTCGAGCGGCACCTCACCGAGATGACAGCCAGCGGCCAGCCACTATCAATTCTTCCGGAAATGCCGGAGCCCGACAGGGCACCGGACGCAGCCTGGGAACCAGAACCAGATGACTCGCCGACACCAGATGGTCCGCTCACCGCAGCGCTTTACGAGGTCGCTGAGCACCTGCGCCAACTCAACCACGACGACCCAACCGTCAGAGAGCAAGCCGGCCACAGACTCCCGGCCAGCTGGCTACGGCTCCACGCCGAAATCGCCGCCTCTGATGGCAGTAGCGATCTAGGGGGAGCACATCGGACATTGCTTGAGGCGGCGCTCCAACTCGCCCGATCACGCCAGGTCGACGTTGGTTCGGTCCTCGGCAAGCAGATGCTGGGTGCACTCACGGCGGCATGCCCTCCAGTAGCGAAAACACGCCGCGGCGATGCGGCCGATAGCGACTGGAACGGGGCCTATACCGTTACCCCATCCACGACTGCATTACAGGGACTTACTGCCCTCCTGCGACAGCCTGCCTGGCGAACCGTGCACGGGCACAAGCTGCGCCGCCTCGTGCAGCCACTCCTGGACTCCGACAGCCTCGTCTACCGACTGTTGAGCCTCGACGCCATCACGGCAATCTTCGAGGAACCCGACGATCTCCGGAACCAGCTGGGACACCGGCTGATCACCGAAACCGACAAGCACATCCTCACACAACTCATCGTGACGGCCGCCAACCGCTACCTGAGATCCGAACCCGCCGCGATGGATCAGATCCTCCAGAACATGGCCAACTCCCCCCAGTGGGCCGTGCTCGCCGAAGACACCAGCGGTGACGATGCCCTTGGCGGCAACGACCATACACACCAAGCGGTAGGCGCCCTCACCATCCTCGCCACTACCGAATCCACCGCCTTCGCAAGCCGCACCATCCAAACCTGGCTGTCATCGCCGGCCAACCACCCCAATCGGGCGTCTCGCGTATGTTCCTGGCTGCGCGACTACCTGAATCCCGCCGACCCAACCCTTGACCAGACGCAGGAACAGGCGTTCGCGCTGCTGGCCCTGCCACTCGAACAAGCACACGCCATCTGGCAGCAGGTCACGCAGGCCACCACAGCCGATGAACGACTCAAGCAGGCCGCGAGCAACGTCGCCGTCGTCGCCCACCACGCCACACAACAGCTGTATTTCGCCAGCGGAGCATTCGACGACAAAAAACCGGCAACGTCGCGCACTGCCCGCGGCAAACCAAACAGCTTCGCCGAGCGCGCAGTCCCGCTACTCGAAGCCTACGGCCACATCCACCACCCAGCCGTTACCCATCACATCATCCAGACTCTGGATCACATCAGCGCCGAGCAGCCCAAAGCCGTCCTCATCGCCGCCGTCCGATCCGCCGCCGACGACCACGCCTACGCCCAAGAACCACTCGCTGTGGACGCCGTCCTCCAACTCATCACCCGATACCTAGCCGACCATCGAGACCTCGTCCTCGGAGACCCCGAATGCACAACCGCCGTACGCAAACTCCTCGAAACCTTCATACGCGCCGGCTGGAACCAGGCCATACACATGGCCGAACGCATGGACGACATGTTCCGCTGACGCAGTCAGCCACCCCGCCAACGCCGGTGAGCGATCGGCGCCGCCGCGACGCAACCACCACGCTGGAAGCATCTGTGGCAGCCTGAGGTGGTGAGCGACTTCCGAGACCGGATCGTGCGGCAGGCAGACACCATCGCTGAGCTCTATCTGGCGGGCGAACGGCTGGGGCAGCCGGCCACGCGGGAGCAGAAGGAGTTCATTCAGGGCATCATCGCGGCCGACTACGACGGGCGGACGATCGTCGAGTTGCTGCAGAACGGACACGATGCTCATCCTGCGGACCGTCGGGACGGCCGGATCGAGTTCCTTCTCGTAGAGGACGAGCACGAGTTCGGAGTGCTTTACGTCGCCAACGGCGGGCAGCCGGTGACTCCGGACGATTTCGACTCGATGTGCCGCATTGCAATGAGCAGCAAGCGTCCCGACCAGGGTATTGGCAACAAGGGTGTCGGCTTCAAGAGTGTCCTGCAGTTGTCGGACAGTCCCGAGGTCTACAGCCGGTCCGCCCAGGACTCGCCAGCTTTCGACGGATTCTGCTTCCGCTTCGCTGGCCCAGCCGACTTCGATGCCCTCGCTGCGCGAGTCGTGTGCGACCGACCGAACCTGGCCGACGAACTGCGAGCCAACATCTCGCCCCTCAAGGTCACAGTTCCGATGGACGAAACACCGGTGAGCGTGACCGAGTTCGAGCGGGAGGGGTTCGCCACCGTTGTGCGTCTCGTCCTGCGTTCTGCGGCGGCGCGGCAGCGGGCGGAGGAGCAGCTGGCCGAGATTTCGTCATCTGATCTGCCGTTCAATCTTTTCCTGGAACGCGTCGGACGGATTGCAGTGCGGTTGCGTACGGTTGACGGCGCCGAGCGCACACACGAGCTAACCCGATCGAGTCGTTTGGTTACCGACGCGGTTGAGGAGGTGTGGGTCGACGGCACCGCCTATCTGCTGTTGCGGCGCACTGTCCCTGAGTCCGAGATGGTCCGGGTCATCCTGCAGAGCCGGAATGACAACGGTCTGAACTCCGGATGGGAGCGTTGGGAGGGCGACGCGGAGGTATGCGTCGCTGTCCCCCTTGATCGCCCGCTAGAGCAGGGACGGCTCTACACCTTCCTGCCGATGGGCGTGGCGGCGCCGGCGCCGATGCCGGCGTTCGTGAACGCGCCGTTCTTTGCGAAGCTCGACCGCGAGAGCCTCTCGTTCTCGGTTCCCCTGAATGACATGCTCCTTAACGAGGTGGCCCGGCTCTGCGCCCAGGCTGTCGCCGACCCGGCCAGCCTGCCGGGCGAGGTAGGCCTCGATCTCGTCTGCTGGACGAGGGCGAAGCTGCCCCGTCTGCAGAAGGCGTTTGACGAGATCGGCGTCGGCCTTGCCAGGCTTGCACTGGTGCCTGTGCTCGGTCTGGATCGCGGCCGTGCTGGCGTGGCAGTTGCGAAGTTGTGGGCGGGGCGGGGCACCGTTTTTGCCGCGGAGGCAGTGGCCGCTACAGGGATCGTGCCGATCGTCGACACGGCGCTTCATGCATCGCGAAAAGGCCGGTTGCTGGCGCTGGCTCGTGATCTCGGTGTCGCGATGCAGCCGACCCCGGCGGAGGTTGCCGCCTTCGCCGAGGCGGTCGCGGAGGCGCTGGCGAGCCGCCGAGCGGAGCCGGAGGTGTGGGCCGAGTTCTACGACAGTCTGGAAGCCGAACGGCTCGACGAGAAGGTCTTGCAAAAGCGTAGGGTCCTTATCGACGACGAAGGGAATCTCGTCTCGCCGGGTGGCGAACGAAGCGTTTTCGTCAGGTCGACCGACGATGACGGGGCCGGTGCCCCTGTGCCGCCCGCTGCCGTGCGAACACGGCTGGCCTTCATGCTCGCCGGCATTCCGTGGTTGACGACTGAACGGCGCAGGCGCTCAGGTCGCGTCTGGCTGGAGTCGAAGAATCTTGTCCGGGAGTATCGGACGGACACGGTGCTCAGCCTGATCGGCTCGGCCATGCAGGCGATCGATCCGGGCGAGACCGAGACGCTGCGACAGTGTCTGGAGTTCGCATTCGATATCTGGCGTCTCGCAACGCGCGAGATGAGTCCCGAGGTCGTCCGCAATGCTGGCCTGTGGGTCCCGACTAGATCCGGCTGGCGGGCGGCGAACACCGCGAACTTTGGGCCGGGCTGGGGCGGCTCAGCCGATGAAACCGACACTTGCCTCGCGCAGCTGGTGGTTGCGGCGGGCGACGTTTCGGTCGAAGTCCGGCGGATCGGCGACGCGACGATCGGGCCCGCCCATCTGGGCGACATCGACTCGGACCGGTGGCGATCGTTCCTGGAGGCAGCCGGCGTTCGCCATGGGCTTACGCCGAACTGGGTCCGATCGAGCGCACTGGCGCTGCCGGGCTCGCAGGTCGCCGATCCCACGACCGTAGGCCACCTGATATCGATCCCAGTGTCCAGCGACGACCAGCGCCGCTGGCGCGAGGTTGCCGTGAGGTGGCCCCGGCGCGGGCCGCTTCATCAAACGGTGTACTACCGGCCGACGACCAACGTCGCGTGCCTCCCCGCCCAGCAGGATTGGCCGAAGTTCGATCCCAAGGCACGCCGCCTCTTTGCGCAGCTGATCCTGCGGGGACTCGACGCCTGGCCGGACTCGGCCCTGGAATTCTATTTCGCCCGCGACAGCGATGCCACGCGGCCGGCCTGGCCGACGTTCGCAGCGGCGTTCCTTGCCACCGCTGACTGGATCCCGCAGACCGCTCCCGGCGATCGCACGCGGCTGAGCTTCGTGCCACCAGACCGCGCCTGGTGGCTCCGTGCAGCGGAGACGCCGGACTATCTGCCGGCCCCGCCGGCGAGCCTGCGCGGGCTGGCGACACCGCGCGTATTGGCGCGGCTCACCCGCGTTGGCGTCCGATTCTGGGACGACCCGGCCACCGCGCGCAGCCGCCTGGACGAACTCACCGACCTGGTGGCGCGGCACCGCTCGCCGTCCGGCGGCCCGATCCCACCGAGCGTCCGCAAAGCGTACGAGGAAGCGTGGGAGGACCTCGGCACGGCGGCCGAGCCCCCGCATCGAATCATCGTCTCCCGGCTGGCCCAACTGGGCGTGACCGACCTGAATCATGAGGGCGAGACGGTGTACGTCCGCGATGAGAGAGGAGTCGCTCAAGAGAGGCTCCTCGGCCAGACGCCGGTCGCGATGCTCGCGATCAGAAAGCACCGGCTCGCCGCCCAGGTGCACGACCTCCTCCAGCGGTCCGGACCGAAACGGCTGGTTCGCACGTCTGCGGTGACCATCGAAGTCATCGCGGACGGCCAGCCTGCCGCAGACCTCGCTTACCTGAGCCTTGACGACCTTGCCGGGCGGTGGCTGCACCTGCTCGTGCTCGGAGCGGTGGAGTTCCAGCAGGACTCGTTCGCGACGGTCGGCACCAAGCAACTCGCACTCGCCAGCCGGCGGCTCGGCCAGTGCGAGATCGCCGCCGCAGACTCAATCGCCGCCAGGGTCGGCGGTCACCCGGTCGGAGCTGGGGCAGTTCCTCGGTCGTTTCTGATGGAGGTCGACGGCAGGCCGCGCATCGTCGTCGCAGCTGCCGGCACCGACCGATGGACGCTGCTGCGCGCCGCGTGCGGGGCTCTTGCTGAACTGGCCGGCTTCCCTCAGGTGGAACGCTCGCTCGAGCTGGCCCTTATCGACCTGCAGCGAATCTGCGCCGACCAGCAGCCCGAGGCCGTCGACATCGCACAGGCCCTGCGCGTACCGATCGAGGATCTGCAGGCACTGGTCCTCGACGGCACGAGCCACCTTTCGGACCACTCTGCGGTGGTCGCCGTCCTCGCTGTCCTCGACGCCGACGTCGCCGAGGAACTGCGGGACCGCCGCGCGCCTTTCGACGGGCGCGAAGACCTTCGCGCCTGGCTGGCCGGCCACGGCGTCGATGCCGACACCGTCCTCACCCTCGCTGACGAGGACGACCCGCACATCAGGATCGAGAAGCTGGGCGTCACCCTCGCGGCGGCGAACGCGAAGTTCCGCGCCGTGGGTCTGCCGCCGTTGCACAACCGCGACGGGCACATTCGACAGTTCGCGGCCCATCTCCAGCAGCACCGCACCGAGATCCAGGACGAGCTGCGTAACCGACACCTCGCCGCGGCTGAGCGCGGCGAACCGTTGACGGACTACCTGCGACTGCGCGATCTCCCGGGATTGGGCACCGACCCGGAGTGGCTGGATCGCTTCTGGGATCTCTCCGATCCTGTGCTCGACCAACGGGTCGCGGAGTGGCTCGACCAGGTCTGTCCCGCGCCCGCGCCGCTCACGGTACGGCTGCCTTCCGTGACGGAGCTCAGGGAGGCCGGCCATCGCACCGCCATACGCGAGACGACGGCTGCCCGGATCATGGTGGAAGCATGGTTGCACCGCTCCACGACAAGCAGCACCCGTCGGCCCGGTGCACCCTCAGCAGTGGCCGCCGCAATGGCTGCGGACGGCAGCATGGACTTTCGCCGGCTCACCCAGGACCACGTCATCCACTGGCTGCACGCCCACCATCAGTGGCCGGAGACGATGCCGCAGAAGGCCGCGCTCCTGGATCTCTCCAAAGAGGATCTGGCGAAGGCCCAAGAACGCCTGACCCAGGCCACCGAATTGCAGCAGCGGGCCTCGGTGGCCACGACCTATGGCGTGAAGAAGTTCGGCCACGACGCGGTGGAGACCCAGGCGTTCGTCGATGCCGTTCGCGCTGCCGTCCCGGCCGAGGTCCTAGCGACACCACCTCGGCCAATCGCGCTGCCGGCCGCACCGCCGGGTGACCCCGCCCGTCCCGGCGCGGCAGGCGGCGGGGGCTGGCGCGCCACAACGGCGCCGCCGGAGGTGACCGCGAGGATCGGCCTCGCCGGCGAACTCCTGGTCGGGGAATGGATCCAACATCAGTTCGGCTACCCACCCGAGACCACCTGGAAGTCCGGCTACCGCCGGACCCGGTTCCCGGAGGACGGCCACGACGGCCTCGGCTACGACTTCCTCGTCAACTCGCCGGAAATGCGCATCCTCATCGAGGTCAAGGCGACGATCGACGCCACACTCCAGATCGCCCTCGGCGAGTCCGAAGTCCGGCGGGCGCAGACCCTCGCCACAGACGAGGAGTACCTGATCGCCTTCGTCACACACGCCCTCGACCCGGCCCGCCGCCGCCTCCACATCCTGCCGAATCCGCTGGCCGCCGGCGGCTTCGAGTTCTACCGCGTGGCCGGCCGCAGCATGCGCCTGCAGTTTCAACTGCCCACCCGCTGAGCCGTAATAGGCCACAGTGGCCAGAGCACAAGGCCAGCGCTCTAGAACAAGAGATCCAGGGTGATCGCGGACAGGTCGATCGCATCGGAGTGGACGGGCACCGCAAGTCGGCAGCCTGTAGTCGCTGCTGGCACCAGCCACACTCGGCCAGGTGCTTCAATCCCGACACTGCCGGGGACAGCAGGTCGACGTCGAGGAGATGCGCGTCGGCGACCGCTACCGGCGGGTTCACGTCGACATCGTGGAACCCTGTTCGGGTGAGGGGTTGGGCTGCCGCTCGGGACCGACCGTGCTCGGGCGTTGCGGCGCTGGTCATCGCCGTACACCGGAATACTACCTGCATATGCATGGATCGAGGGTGGTGTGGCTCGCGAGCGATGTCGGGCGATACTTGGCCCTAGATGGTCCTATCCGTGTTCGACCTCGTCGATCCGCCACCACGCTGCCATCAGCCACGAGGTGATCGACCCGATCGCAGCCTGGGTCGTGGTGTCCACGGTCAGTCCCGGCTGGAGGTGGTCGGGATGGCGGTCGAGCAGTTGGGTGAGTTCGCTGAAGCCGGCGTCGCCCCGGTAGCTGAGAAAGCAGCAGGACGGCAGTTTATCCAGCTCGAACACCACAAGGTTCAGTGGGTGCTCGGTGCCGAGCATCAGGACCCGGAACCGGACGGTCCAGCCGTCAGTGACCCAGGCGTTGACCTGCAAGCTGAGTGGCAGGTCCAGCAGCACGTAGACACGGTCGAGCTCGAGGACGGCCTGCTGGTTGTCCTGTTCACGTGTCGTCGTAAGGGTTGTCAGCAGCACGGTCGGCAGGCTCGTGAACATCTCGACGAGCTGCCGAGGGCGCAGCCCGACCTTCATCAGCGCAAGGGGCACGTCGCGGCCGCCGGTACCGGTGCGTTTCGGCCGGCCAGCGAGGGCAAGGATCGGCGGGCCGGCGGCGCCGAGGTCACCGATCCGCGGGAACTGGCGCATGAGGACCGGACGGGGCAGGTACAGCGCCAGCACGTGCGGGTCCGAGTGCGGCGGATCGAACAAGAACTCCTGGGAACGTTCCGCGAGCTCGTCCTGGTCGATGATCGACACCGTCGCGGCGGTGGCGTGCAGGACGATGGACTCGCGTTCGGCGCCGAGCGGCTCCTGGGTCATGCGGCGCTGCTCGGTCAGGACCTCGACCTGCCAGTCCGGCGGCGCCAGCGAGAGAAACGACCGCCGGAGCAGGTCCACCGTGGCGAGATAACCGGTTTCGTCCAGGACCTCGATCCCCTGCCCGCGGAGGCGGTGCACAGCGACGGCGTTCAGCCGCGGGATGAGGACCGTCTCCTCCCATGCCTTGAGGCGTTCCATGGCCTCGGGGTCATCGGGCAGGGATCGGCCCCAAGGGCCGCCGCGATCGCCGCCGCGGTCGGGATATTCGACGGCCAGTTCCTCGAATACGGTGTCCCACCACATGCCCGCCTCCGCCGTCACCGCGGCCAGGACGGTGTCGGGCCGGTATGCCGCCGGCGCGGACACGTCCTTGACCCGCAGGTGCTCCAGTCCACGTTCGGCGAACTCGGCCACCTGGGTGGGCTGCATGACCGCCCGCAGCAGCACCTGCGCCGCGGACTCCCGGAACTGCCACGGCCACCGGTCTGCCGAGCCACCCAGGTGGAGTCCTTCGTCCAGGTAGGCGCGGTAGACGGGGCTTTCGTCAAGCAGGCGGCGTCCCTGCTCGATGCCGACCACGCCGCAGGAGATGGTGGTCGCGAACACCTCGTGCACCTGCCGGCAGGCCGCGTTGGCGGCGGCGGCCACCCGTCGCAGGCTACCCAGGCCCGGGTCCGCCTCGCTCAGCAGGCCGGCCATCGCCGCCATGAGACCCCAGCCTGTGGACCAGTGCAGCTCGTGGTGCAGCATCTCGTGCATCGAGACGAGGAGCTGACTCGGCCGGTCCGGCAGCGCGTAGACGTTGAGGTCCCGGCGGTCGCGGCCGTCGAAGGCGCCCAGCACCCGTTTGGTCGCCTCGACCTCGTACCCGGCGGCCTCACACCGGAACATCAGGCGCCTCACCGTGCCGGAGCGCCTGCAGGAGCTGCTTCGCGGCGCCGCCCCAGGTGCGCTGCCGGGCCATGATGGCGCGGATCTCGGCTGCGGTGGCGAACGCGCCGGGCAGGTCCCGCAGGACCGAGAACACGGCGGCGCCCCAGACCTCCGCGTCCAGCGCGTCGTCCCGGACGGGGAGCACGACCTGTGTGGCAAGTCGTGCCGGGAGGACCTCACGCAGCAGCAGGCCCAGTCCGCTGTTGCCGCTGATGAGCGATGGCGTGCCCTGCTCGATCGCCTCCAGCCCGACGAGGCCGAATCCTTCGGCCCGGGACGGCATCAGCAGCAGGACCGCCCGGCGCAGATCGGCGGTCAGGAGTTCGGCGTCCGTGGTGAACAGCCGTGGGGTGGCCGAGACGCCGGCGGTGCCGGCCCAGGCGAGGACGGCCGAGCGCAGCTCGGCCGTCGTGCCGGCGGGTGCCCCGCGGACGAGGATCTCGACCCCCAGGTCCGGCACGCCGAGCAGTTTCACCGCACGTCCGACGGCCTGCGCGGCGATGTCGAGTCCCTTCAGCGGCGCATCCTCGATCCTGCCGGTCACCAGCACCTGCAGCGGCGAGCCGGGGGTCGGCTCACGGTCCCGGTCGTCGGCGTCGAAGCCGGGATCGAGCCGGTGCACCGGGGGGACGCCGGGCACCGCGTGGGCGTCCCGCTCGAAACGGGCGTGCAGGCGGGGACCGATGGCGACGATCAGCGCCGCGCCACGGGCGAGGTCGAGTTCGAGCTCGGTCCGGTTCCCGGCGCGTTCGCCGGCGTCGTCCTCGCGGTCGACCTTGAACCATTCGATCTCGTCCGGTGACATGTGCACCAGGTGCAGCCGAGTCGCTGCCGGGAAGTGGTCCTCGGTGACGGCCTTCGCCTCCTGGCCGGTGAGCCGGCTGTGGCCGAGGACGACGTCGGGCACGACCCCGGGCGGCAGCGGTGGGCGGCGCATGAGGGCGGTCCGCGGTGGTCGCCCGGGAAGGTGTGCGGCACGAAGCAGTTCGACGCCGGCACCCCGCGCGTCGTCGAACTCTTCTGGCGTGAACGCAGGGACGAGGCAGAACACCCGGGTGTGTTCGGCGGCGAGCGCTTTACACAGGCGGCGGTTCAAGGAGCTGACGCCACCGTGCGCGGGGAACCACTCGTCGGCGACGGCGAGAATGACGGGCCGGTGTGGCATGCCGGTCGACGGCGCCGGGCGCACGGTGTGGGCGAAGTGGTCATCGCGCAGGGCCCCGGCTCGCTCCAGCCGCTCCACCAGTCCGTCGAGCTCCTGGAGGGTCAGTTCGTGCCTCAGGTCCGCCGGCAGACGCTGCCACCAGGCGCTGCGCTGGTCGGGTGTGCCCAGCGGCGACGTCAGCGTGGCGGTGACGGTGTCGCCTTCCGGCTGCAGGTCCGCGCTCTGCACGGTGAACAGCAGTGGCACCAGGGCGGCGAGGACGATGAGCGGCACGTCGTCGACGCCGGCTGCTGTGACAGCCCCGGCCAGCAGCGCCGACGTGACGAGCCCGGGCATCCGCTGCCACGGCAACGACACCTCCCACGCCCCGACGCGCATCGCCAGCGGCGCTCCCACCGCCTCCTCCAGCAGTTCCAGCAGGACCTGACGGGTGCCGGCCCGGGCGTGCGGATCGGTCATGTGCAACGCGTCGAGCCACGCCGCGACGGCAGCCTCGTCGATCCGAATCAGCCCCGCATCGTCGACTGCGGCGGTCGTTGCTGTAGCGATGCGGTCGGCGATGCCCGGCCCGGTCATGATGCCTTCTCCTCGTGTTGGCCCACTACGTACCAGGTGCTCAGAACGTGCTTGACGACCGCGTCGAGTTCGTCGTGCAGTCCTTTGAACTCGGCGGGCCGCCGTGGCGCCTCGTCCTCGCCGCGTGACTGGAGCCAGCGCAGCAGGTAGGCCCGGCCGGCGTCGCCGGTGATCTGAAACCACACGACGCCGGGAAAGGCGCTGGCGCCGTACACGATGAGGTGCAGCCGGCGCGGGCCGCTGATGCGGCCGACGTTCCAGGCCACGGGCCCCTCGCGCAGCAAGAAGGGCAGCACCGGCCGGTCGACAAGGGCGTACAGCCGGGTGATCCCCGCCGGGCTCGCCTCGGCCGGGGCGCTCATCAGCGTGGCCGCAGTCGACAGGCACACCGTCGGCATGGTGAACGCGCTGAGGACCGGCCCGGGCTCGGCGACCGGGAAGCGGCAGACCCGGGCTGCCGGACCTGCAGCGGCGACGGCCACGACGAACTCGTTCTTACCGGTCAGGGCGCCCGGCCAGCTGAGCTGCCGGTCGAGCAGGTCGGCGCGGACCCACAGCACCACGACGTGGGCGCCGAGGGCGGGGTGGTGGCTGACCAGGTCGGCGGCGCGCTCGGCCAGGTCGGCCACGGGCACCACCTCGACCGGGAGTGCACCGCCGTCACGCAGCAGCAGGACCTCCCGCTCGTGTTCCTCCATGTCGTCCGGGACGGGCTCGCGCACCTCGTCGATCTCGATCCGCTGCCGCAGGCTCGGCGCGAGCCGCTCGATCTCGTCAAGCAGGTGTCCCAGAAACTCCCGCCGGCCTGCGGTGTCCAGCGTCGGCAGGCCGAGACCGTTCAGTTCCCGGGCCACCGAGTCGTAGAACACGTCCAGCTCCGCGGGGCTCGACGTGCTCGTCAGGCCGTCCGGGGACATCGGCGGCAGTCGCATTGCGGACAGTCGTTCGAGCCGTTGGTCCGGCAGGACGTCATCACCGGCGAGATCAGCGATGCGTAACGTGTCGAACCCGTTGCGCATGATCGGCAGCAGCGCGGCCGGTGCCATGCAACAGCGCAGCAGCGCGTCCATGACGAAGCGGCCGGCGTCGAAGTCGAGCCCGCCCATGAGCGCACGACCGCGCTCGTAGTGATCGCGGTAGCTGGGCGCTTCATGGAGGAACTCCTGCCCGTGCGGGTCGTCCTTGACCGAGAGCGTCGTGGCGTACACCTCGTGGACCTGACGAGCCCGGTCCCGCCCGAACCGGAACAGCCGAAGCAGCCGGTCAGGGGCGACGCCGTGCTCGGCGAGATCCTTGGCGAAGCGTGTGAGCAGGCCCCAGGAGGTCGTATGTTGCAACTCGTGATGCAGGCGCTCATGGACCGACACCATGGCCTGATCATGGGGGCGGGAAAGAGCGGCCGCGCTCAGGGTCCATCGGCGTGCATGATCATATGCGCCGAGCGGGTCGTCCATGAGGCCGATCCTAAAGACGCCACTGGATCATCAGCATCGGGTGCCGTGGCAGGTGGTCGCCCATTACCCCAATCGGGGCCCGGACCGACGCCGACCGGGGCAGGCGCCGCTGCGGCGCCGTCGAGCGCGAGCAGGACAACATCGACCGCTGCGCGGTGGAACTGACCCAGGCGCTGATCGCGTACCCGACGGTGTCACGGGACGACCTGACCCTCGTCGCCTTCGACTCCGGTCCGCCGCGCGGTAATGACCGGATCGTGCGCGTCGTAGCTCTGCGGAGCTTCACGCAGCGCGAGGGCCTGATACTGTCGTAATAGATGCCCATCGCTCAACGTTCTTCATGGACGGTTCGCATGCCTCGACGGGAGCGTCCGCTCGACACGGCAGCCGGCCCGGTGCAGTCCTTCGCCGCCGCCCTGCGACAGCTGCGGGCAAGCGCCGGCAATCCAAAATACCTGCAGATGGCGCGAACGACCGGGAGATCCCGGACCGCCCTGGCAGAAGCGGCCGGCGGAGACCACCTGGCGGCCTGGGACACCGTTGCCGCATACATCACGGCCTGCGGCGGCCGTCCCCTGGAATGGCTCTCCCGCTGGGAGACGGTCCGCGACGCCGTTCGCGAGGCCCGGGTCCACAACCGTATACCACAGCACGGATCGATGGAGCGGCCCGGCACCACAACCGATCCGGTGAAGGCGACCGCGACGGACCTGCGTGCCCTCTGCATAGAGTTCGCGCTCGCCTTGGACACCGCGCACAACGGGTTGCGAGCAGTGTCCAAGGCTGGGCCGTCGCCCGACCTCGTTGGCGTGGCGAACCTGACCGTCCACCGCAGCGGCATCTACGCCTATCGGGAGCAGATGCTGATGACCGCCAGCCCGGCACTGGTCGCCGCGGCCGAGACCGCATTCTTGGCGATGATCGCCGTACGGGATGCGGTGCGATCGGGGACCGGGCTGCAGAGCGTGGACTATCACAAGGTCTATCACCCGTATGCGGTGGCGATCTGGCAGTTCCGCCTCGCCGTCCGCGGTGAGTTGAGCCAGCCGCCGATCGAGCCCGCCACCGTGCAGCGCACGGACTGGAGTGATACGGAGCGCTGCCCACCCGGATGCCGCGGCGACGAGTCCGCGTAACGCGACGCCCCGGCGCGGGCCGTCAGGTGAGCCTGTCGAGGCGTTGCTGCGCTGCGCTGGCCGGAGCAGCTCTCACCAGTGGTTCGATGTCGATCGATTCCTGCCTCGACGTGTACCGCGCCCGCGCGACGAGGTCCTGGAGTCTGAGAACCGGGCCGTAAGTCGGCTCGCGGTGATCGCCACGGAGGACCTAGCAGTTCGTTTCGGTGGTTGACGACGGCGTGGTGACCGCACCGGGCCGCGCGGTCACCACGCGACGGTCAGCGGGCTTCGATGATGATGTTGGTGACGTGGCTCCAGCTCGGGCAGGACGAGTACTGCGTGTGCGTGCCGCTGGGCCAGCTCCACCAGCCCGAGTTGGTCGAGCCCGTCGACCAGCACCAGGTCACGACGCGCCAGTCCCCGCCGCCGGTGCAAGTCCCCCAGGCCGTGTTCGCGTTGTTGTAGCCCTTGCTGCACTGGGTGGGGTCGACCGCGAGCGCCGGCGCGGCGAGGGCCGCCGCACCGACGGCGGTGCCTAGCACGGCGGCGGCGACCAGCGAGACAACCCGCCGCGCGGGCCGCCCGGAGCGGTCCTCCGGGTTGGTCTTGAGTTTCATGACGGTTCTCCTCGGCGTCGGAGGCGCGGTGCGCCTGCTGACGCCGGTTCTACCGAAACCATCAACCGTCGCCGGCTGGCGACGGTCTACTTCGCCGGCGACGTTCTTCTGGCAGGCGTGGTCCGCACGGTCGCGGCAAGAGCGCCGTCGACTCGTTGAGCAGGTCCACAGCTATGCGCGGCGCCGCGGGGGCTGCTGAGAATTCTGGAGGGTCTTCGTACTCGATGTTTCGCTCGAACCGTTCGTCGCTCGTGGAGTTCACGACCCGCCGCGAGTCGGACCCGCACTTCGCGATCGGCAACGACGACGCCGCATCCGAACTCGCCGAGGCTGCCGCCACCATCCGCCCGCGCTCTGCTCACCGCCGACGCGCAGTCCTGCGCCGAGCTTGCGTCGGCCCTGACCAAGCTCAGCAACCGACAGACGCGCGAGGGACACAGGGAACTGGTCGGCGCCGAACCCGTCGCCTGGGCGCAGGAGATGATCCGCGCCCCCACAGCGCTTCCGATTCGACGGAACCGTCGCGCTCGAATGCCCTATTGGCCTAATTGCGCACTCGAGGAATCAACTCCGCACTGACCGGGTCAGGAGCGATGCGAGGCCCCGTACGACCTCTATGCAACTATGCCGACCCACCCGCACCAATGATCGGAGAACGCACAAGCGTAGATCTGCGCATGCAATCCATGGATACGGGTCCACCCGCCGCTTGGACACGCCCATACCGACAGGCCGGTTGAACTGGCCATACATCGACAGCGAACACCGCTCAGGCCACCTTCTAGCTGCCGATATCCGCAGTTGATTCAGCGAATGACGATTGCTAAAATTCGCGCATGGACACGTGCTTCGCGCACGTATCCCACAAATGGGGGCCCACGTCCCCCCTTCGACACCAACCCATAGCATCCCTGCGTTGTCTGACGCACCAGTGTTCGAGCACGTTCGAACACGCCATCCAAGCAGCTGTGCTGGACTCAGCTGGACGGCGGTGCCATCCATGACCAGCATCGTGCCCGCAGTCGTCCCGGCCTCCGTTGCCAGCACGGCCAGCGGTCAGGCGGCTTCGAGACGACCCATCCGTGGCCCGTTGCCGCTGCCAACGTTCGCCGATCGGCGGACCCGTCAGACGGTCTACGCCATGCCGGCGATCGACTGCAACGGCAGGCTCGCCGATCAGGCCATAGTCCGGGTGATGGGCTGGAAGCCCGGCACGCGGTACGCCATACAGGAGCAAGGCGGTCTCCTGCTCGTCGACGCCAACCCTCGAGGCGTCTTCACGGTCACCCGGCAGGGTCACCTGTACATTCCGGCCGTTGTCCGGCGCCGTTGCGCAATCTCGCCGGCCGATCGCCTGCTGATCGCCGCGGAACCGGACCAGCGGCGCCTGGTGATTCATCCTCCGGCCGCCCTCGACAGGATGATCGCCGATCGTCACCGTGCCGTGCTGGGCGGTGACGCGACATGACCGCCGCACGTGCGGACATCGACGCCGCCCTGCTGCTGCTGGACCGCCTTGGCGTCTCCCCCGCCGACCTGCACCAGGCCGCACGGGACCGTCGACAGACACCCACGTTCGCCGAGTACGTTCCGGTGGTGGCTGATGCAGTGGGCAGCGGCAGCCAGCGCGCCTACAGCTCGTATTGGAAGCGGCTGGTGGAGCATTGGGGAGATCGGCCTCTGGACGAGGTGACTCCATCTGAGATCGAACGCCTGGCTCAGCAGATCAAGGCGAACGTCGTGGCAAGAAGAAACGCACGCGGAGGCCGCAGTGCTGCGGAATTGTTCATCGCTGCCTTGCGTTGCCTTTACAAGCGAGCCGTCGCCGACGGGTACCTGACCGCCGCCGACGACCCCGCCCAGAAAGTGGAGAAACCAAGGCGGCTACCCAGCACTCGCCGGGCAATCGCCGATACGCGCCTGGCAGAGATCAACCAGGTCGCAAGCACCACAGGCGCCGACCCGAACTTGGACACGCTGCTGTTGCGCCTGCACACCGAGACCGCATGCCGCCGAGGCGGCGCGCTCGCGCTGTTGCCGGCGGACCTTGACTCGGAGCAATGCCTCATCTTGTTGAAGGAGACAGGCGAGACAGTCCGGTGGCAGCCGGTCTCCCCCACGCTGATGGGTCACCTGCTGCGCCACATCGAGGAACGCGAGGCTGCACCAGGTACTCCCGTTCTCCGCTACCGCAACGGACGGCCGATCTCCCGACGCCGATACGACCATCTCTGGGAACGCATCGGACGGGCGCTCCCATGGGTAATCACGCAACAGATCAGCACCCACTGGCTGCGGCATACGACGTTGACATGGGTCGAGCGCCAATTCGGCTACGCGGTCGCGCAAGCGTACGCGGGTCACATGAGTGGCGATGCCAGTGTCACCGCGACCTATGTTCGGGCGACACTCAACGAAGTCGCCGCCGCGCTCGCAGCGCTGACCGGCGAGCCTCATCCCCTTGCGCCGTCAGTTGCATCGGGTCCGGTCGCGGTTGCCCGCGCCTCCATCACGCGCGAGGGGAACCGGGACCAACCGTGACGACGCCTACCGAGCCGGGGACGGCCTCACCGGCCGAACCCCCAACCTTCCGATTACAAGTCGGTGGGTTCGCCAATCCCCGGACCCGTCGCTCCAGGAGCGCACCACCTGGTGGCTAACCCTGGCCAACTTCACAAGACGAGTCCCAGCGTCAACACTTCGAGCCGACCTCTCCCGTTGAAGGAGTCACACGACGATGACGCGCTACGCAGTTCACAATGACCGGCAGGAACTCATCTGCTGCTGGGAGGCGGGCTACGGCGAGACGGCGCGGACGGTCGCCAGCCTGCCGGCAACGGCCACCTTGCTGCAAAGGCTTGTTCTGGCCGAAGCCTTGAGCCGCCTCTCGCGACACCTGTGGCGCTGCTACACCCATCCCGCTTCCGCGCTATCCAGCACGGCGCCGAACACGGAAGGATGGAGGCGCCAGCAGACCCGCGACTCCTTCTCCCTCGTGCCGAAGGCGATTCGAGAGCCGAACCTGCCCGACGATGGCGGGACCCTGATCGTCTCCTATGATCTGGTCGAAGAGTCCGCTCACCTCGTCGGTCGCGCCCTATGCGACATCGACGACACCGACCTGACCAGGGCAGTCATCGCTGACGTCGAGGCGGAACTCACCGCCGTCGAGCAGGCGGAGTGTGGTGACGTCAGCGGCCGCGCCCAACAGGCAGTGACCATGACGCGCGAAGACGTTTCACCGGCACAGGTCGCCGCGGCTGACCGGCTCCTTGATGAGCACACTCTGGGAACCGACGATCTGTTCTTACACTTTGACCCGACGGCAGCCGCCGTCGCCGCAGCGCACTGGCTCGCAGCCGCAGCCGCAACCGTCGGAGACCTTGCCGATATCCCCGCGATAGCGACCGTACGTGCGGCCGACAACATCGAAGCTCTCCCCCACACCACGCCGACCGCCGTGCTGGAAATGATCGACGACGGTTGGACGCCGGCGAACGTAGTCCTGTCCTTGGTTCAAGAAGCGATGGTCATCGCGGACGGCGAACTGCCGCTGGACAGCGCTGCTGCCTACGCCGTCATCGAAGCTGACGCCGACTCAAGAACCCCTGGCCGGCCGCCCGCACCATCGACGATCCGGCTGACCCCGCTCGATCCCCGACGGCCGGCCCGAGACCTCCTCGAAGACCTCCTTGCTGGCATCCGCGGATGCTGGCTGCTCTACAACAAGTACTACGAGTCTGACGCCGCCGAGGGGGCGGACCACGTCACGGCCGACATCGGCACCGCCTTTCGGCAGGCCGTACGCGCACAGGCCCGCGCCCACCAGAACCGTCTCGCGTAGGTGCCGGTGCGAGGGTTGCGCCTCGCATCAGTTGCTGGCTAACTAGATTCTGACGCAGATCCATGCCAACGTTTCGAATATGGCACGAACGCCACGACGGCACCGGACTTCGGCAACCTGGCGTCAATCACGCCACGACTATCGGCAAACCGGCAATTTGCCCAAGGATTCACGATGATTCCTTCGCTGAACTGGATTTCTCCGCCACGGGACACATCACTTAATCCCGCGTTCCGCAGCTGAGCGGCTGTTCTAGGCACGGGCGCGGAGGGAATCGCAGGTCAGCGGCGTTACGGTAGTCGGAAATGCTGGAATCGCCT